>JAYTOQ010000850.1:0-3720 GCA_043747665.1 Polyangiaceae bacterium
CGCAAGCCCGACACGCGCACCACAGCCACACCTGAAGCTCGACCGGCCGGCGTGCCCCAGTCGATCGCAGACGCGAGTCCGGCAGCCGGCGCGGGCGTCGGAGCAGCCTCGGGCGCGGTCGCAGGTGCCGCGATCGGCGCCTTCGCCGGGCCGCCGGGGATGATCGCGGGCGCGCTGATCGGCGCCGCCGCAGGTGCCGCGACTGGCGCCGCGCTCGCCGGCGATCACGACGCCGAGGACGAGGACAAGAAGCTCGACGCGGAGATCGGCGTCACCGCCGGTGACATCGGCGCGGCCACGCCTGGCTCACCGCCCGCGACACGCGGCACGTACTCGGCGGGCTCGTCCGGCGCCGGCTCGTCGGGGGCGAACGACGCACCCGACGACGAAGGCCCGATCCCTCACGGCGACTGATCGCCCGTTCTATCCTGGTACGCTGGTACGCCTGGTACCTTCAGCCGCCAAGGATGACGCTCAGCACCGACATCGCACAGGCGATCCTCGACGGCTTCGACAAGCACTACTCGATCTTCCGCGAGACCAGCTTCCGCGCCAAGGATCGTTTCGAGCGCGGCGACTGGCCGGGCGTGCGCGAATCGCAGCGTGATCGCATCGGCATGTACGACCAGCGCGTCGCCGAGGGCGTCGAGGCCGTCATGTCGCGCTTCCCCGACGCCGGCCGCGAAGAGGCGCTGTGGAAGCGCATCAAGGTGGAGTTCATCGCGCTGCTCTACGAGGTCGAGCACAAGCAGCCCGAGTGCGCCGAGACATTCTTCAACTCGGTGGCGCGGCGCCTCCTCGACCGCCGCTACTACAACAACAACTTCATCTTCGGCCGCCCGGTCATGTCGACCGAGCACCTCGACGGCAACGAGCCCGCGTATCGCAGCTACTACCCGGAAGGCACTGATCTCACGGGCGCCTTCCGGTCCATCCTCCTGAGCTTCGGCCTGCACAGCGAGTTCCAGGATCTGCCGCGCGATCTCGCATGCGTGAACCGCGCGATCGACGAGCACTTTCCCGGCGGCTGGAACCGTCATCGCAACTTCCAGATCCAGGTGCTCGGCTCGCTCTTCTTTCGCAATAAGGCCGCGTACGTCGTGGGGCGCGTCATCAACGGCGCGAGCACCTACCCCGTGGTGGTTCCGCTCCTGAAGGACGACGCCGGCAAGGTCTACGTCGACACCATCCTGCTGGATGCCATCAACGTCGGTCGCGTCTTCAGCCTCGGGCGCGCTTACTTCATGGTCGACATGGAGGTGCCATCGGCTTACGTCGATTTCCTCGCGAGCATCGCGCCGACCAAGCCGAAGGCGGAGCTCTACACGCTCGTGGGGCTGCAAAAGCAGGGCAAGACGCTCTTTTTCCGCGACCTGCAGCAGCACCTCCGCCACTCGAGCGACACGTTCGTGCTCGCTCCCGGCACGAAGGGCATGGTGATGCTCGTCTTCACGCTGCCGTCGTACCCGTACGTCTTCAAGGTGATCCGCGACTACTTCGAGCCGCCCAAGGACGCCGACCGCGCGTTCGTCGAGGCAAAGTACGACTTCGTGAAGCAGCACGATCGCGTCGGACGCATGGCGGACACCCTGGAGTTCGCCCACGTCGCGTTCCCGAGCGACCGCCTCGACCCGCAGCTCCTCGCCGAGTTGCAGAAGCTGGCGCCCTCGCAGCTCGAGCTCGCGCCGGGCAACCTCGAAGGCCCCGGCCACGTCGTCATCCAGCACCTCTACATCGAGCGGCGCCTCATGCCGCTCAACCTGTATCTCGAGAACGCGAGCGAGGAGCACGCACGCGAGGCGCTCACCGAGTACGGCAACGCCATCCGCGAGCTCGCCGGCGCGAACATCTTCCCCGGCGATCTGCTCATGAAGAACTTCGGCGTCACACGCTATGGGCGCGTCGTCTTCTACGACTACGACGAGCTGTGCGAGCTCACCGAGTGTCACTTCCGCCGCTTCCCCAAGCCTCGTCACGAGGACGACGAGATGCAGAGCGACCCGTGGTTCAACGTCGAAAAGAACGACGTTTTCCCGGAGCAGTTCCCGACCTTCCTCGTCCCGCCCGGCAAGCCGCGCGACATCTTCATGGCGGTGCACGCCGACCTCGCCGATGCGGGCTATTGGATCGCACAACAAGAGCGCGTGAAGGCTGGAATCCAGGACGATCTGTTCCCGTACGCGCAGGACATCCGGTTCTCGAAGCGCTACCCCTGAACGCCGCGACCCCGGTGTATCATCGCCGTATGCCGTCCGACGCTCGCGGCCCGCTTCCACCGCCTCAGCCGCCCCCGCCCCCGCCTGCGCCGTCGAGCGCGAGCAAGCTCAGCTCCACGGGCAGCAACCGCCGGCTCCAGATCAGCGCTCCGACGCCTTCGCCCGAAGGGTTCATGTCGACGTCGGCGAAGATGTCGCTCGCCGACTACGCGCTCGCGCTCCGTGACGAGCAGCTCGAGGCGAAGGTCGTTCACTACAAGGCGCACCTCGAGACGAGCCCCGAGCTCGATGCGGTCACGCAACAGGTGGTGAAGGATCTGCAAGCGCTGCAGGCGGCGGCACGCGCGAAGGCGCCGCTGAGCCGGCCGCCGCCCGGCAATGATCGCGCGCAGCTCGAGATCGATCTCATCCAGAGCTTGAAGGAGATGCTGGCGCGCATCTTCCGGCCCAACAAGTTGGCGACGGTGATCGAGCGAAAGCTCGGCGAGGTCAGCAAGCGGTTCGCGCGCATCTTCTTCGAGAGCGAGCTGCACGAGCGCATCAAGGGCGAAGGCGAAGAGGCGAAGGCCATGCGCTTCGCGGATCAAGCGCTTTATCACGCGTTCGTTCGGACGCAGGACCAGGTCATCGCCGTCCTCGACGAGTACCAGTACGCGAACGAAGCGGTGCAGACGCGGGCGAAGGATCACTACTACGGGATCATCAAGCAGCTGCGGAACGACTTCCTCGCGCGCACGACGCCCGAGCTGAACACGCTCGTGAAGTTCCTCAACGAGGTGCTCAATCAGTTCTTCACCGTGGAGCTGCCGCCGATGCTCGGTGAGCTCTCGTGGGAGGTCGTGAAGGAAGCAAAGCTCGCCGATGCGCGCTCCGGCGCGGGCTACAAGATCAGCGCGAGCGCCTTTCCCACATTCCGCAGCGCCTTCGAGCGGAAATTCCTGCAGCGGCTCGTGCCGTTCGTCGAGGACGAGATGCTGAGCCGCGTGCGCGACAGCATGGGGCAGTTCCGCTCCGAGACCATCCGGTTCGTCGCAGACCCGCTCATCTTCAGCGACGTCTGCGAGGTGGTCTGCGAGTCGATCTACGACATGCTCTACAACGACGGCTTCCTCGATCTGCCGAACGACTGGCGCGCGCGGCTCGCCGCCGAGGGCTGAGGCCCGAGAGGTGGACGCGTGAAGCTGGTCATCGCCACGGACGAGGAGCGACCGGTCGTCGAGCACATCGGCACGGTGCTGCGCGAGCGCGGTCACGAGGTGGTCATTTTGCCGAAGGCCATCTGGGGCGAGATGGCCATCGACGCCGCGTCCCGCGTCGCACGCGGCGAGTTCGATCAGGCCGTCGTGTGCTGCTGGACCGGTACCGGCGCGTCTATCGCCGCCAACAAGGTGCACGGTATCCGCGCCGCGCTGTGCACCGATGCGCAGACGGCGGCGGGCGCGCGAAAGTGGAACGACGCCAACGTGCTGGCGCTGAGCCTGCGTCTCCTGTCGGAGCCGCTCGC
>JAYTOQ010000851.1:0-12894 GCA_043747665.1 Polyangiaceae bacterium
ACTGGCAAGGGGCGCAGCGTCGCGCGCGTCGTCCTCGATCCTGGTCACGGCGGCAACGACCCCGGCGCCACGGGCCCCACGGGGCTGAAGGAGAAGGACGTGACGCTCGCCATCGCGCACAAGGTCGCGCCGGTGCTCGCGCGCTCCGGCGTCGAGATCACCCTGACCCGCGACGACGATCGCTTCGTGACGCTCGAGGAGCGCACGGCGCGCGCCAACGCATTCGGCGCCGATCTGTTCGTGTCGATCCACTGCAATGCCGCGGAAAACAAGGCTCGCAAGGGGGTGGAGACGTACGTGCTCGACACCACCGCCAACGAGACGGCCGGCAAGATCGCCGCCCGCGAGAACGGCGCGAGCGCAGGCGCGAGCAACGAGGTCGCGCAGCTGCTCGCCTCCATGCGCGTCGCCGATCAGGCATCGCGCTCGACGCGCCTCGCGGAGCTCATGCAGCGCGCAGGCATCGCCTCGCTCACGAGCCAGTACGAGAACGTCACCGACGGCGGCGTTCATCGCGCCGGCTTCTACGTGCTGGTCGGCGCGCGGATGCCGGCCATCCTGCTCGAGACGAGCTACATCTCGAACGCGGTGGAGGAGCAGCGTCTCGGGTCCGCGGATTACCAGCAGCGCATCGCCGACGCGATCGCGAACGCCATCAAGGCCTATCGCGAAGGGCGCTGATCAGAACACGAGCTCGAGGCCGAGCGCGGTACGGTACTGCGGGTACGCAAACGGCGCGCCCTTGAGCTGCGGGACCGGGACAGCGACGCCGAGCACGTCGAAGATCACGTAGAGAGCGGGGCTCACCTTCCACTCGAGACCGAGCGGAACCGCGCCGACGAAGATGCCGGTCGTTCCCCGTGGCGCTCCGTAGAGATCGATGAGCATGGTCGACGTGCCGAGGTTCAGCGTCGAGCGCAGATTCACCTGCTGGAAGCGCAGCGGGTAGTGGATGATGCCCGTCGCGTACGCGTTGAACGCGCCAGTTCGGAAGCGCTTCGTTTGCAGCCCGAACCAGCCGTTGATCTCGCCGTCGACGCCGACCGAGATGAGCTGCGATACGCGGAAGCGAAGGCCGAGCTGCCCGCTCAGCCCGGGGTTCGTGATCGAGCCGGAGACGGCGCCGTAGACCCCGAAGAACGAGCTGTGTGCCTCCTCCGTCTTCTCGGCCTTCGCCTCACCGGTGGTCGGGACGCCGGGCGGCGGCTTCTTTTCGTCGAGCGCGACGGCCGCGCCGGTCTGCGCGTCGGTGGTCACCGCGCCGGGCGGCGCCGTGGCCGGTGGCGGCGTGACGGGTGAAGGCGTGACGGTCGAAGGCGTGACTGGCGAAGGCATGACGGGCGCCGGCGTTACGGGCGCCGGCGTCGTCTGCGGATCGGCGCTCTGCGCGCGAGCGAGCGACGGCGCGGCAAGGCATGCAAGCGCGATGGGGAGCGCCGCGATCGCGGAAGGTCGACGGCGCCGGCGCCGCGCCAGCAGCACGATTCCCAACATGCAGAGCCCGCCCGCCGCCAGCCCGCCCGACGGACCGCCCAGGATCGAGCAGCCGCACCCCGGCGATACCTCGTACTGCCGCTCCGGCGCGTCGCACCAGCCGTTGGCCTCGGTGCACCCCGCCTCGAACGTGAGGTACTTCTTGAGCGTCGCATCCACCGCCGCGAGCTTCACCTCGCGTGCTCCGGGATCGAGCATGGCGTGCATCAGCTCCAGCGAGGCCTGAGAGGCAACACCCATGTTCTGTGTGCGGAGCGCATCGAGCTTGTCGCACTGGTCGAGGCCGTTGCGATGGACGGGGCCGTCACGCGATTCGACCTCCTGGTTGCCCACAAACTCGATCCAGTTGAGGACCGTCCGCACCTTCATGCGGTCGGCGGAGCGAAACGTATGGGTGAAGGCGTCCTGCAGCGTGTGCACGGCCTGACCGAGGCGGACCCAGAAGAGCGGGAGCGATGCGCTCACGCTGCCGCGCAGCGAGAGCGACACGTCGATGTCGACGCGGTGATTGGGATCTGGCACCCCGTTGGCGTCCAGACCGTCGAGGGCCTCGACGAGCTTGCCGCGGATGAAGCCCTGGCAGGTGGCGAGCGCGCGCTCGCTGCCGCCGGGCTCGTCGTCCTCGGCGTCGCGCAAGCAGTGCTCCTTCTGGTTCTCCGGGTTGCCGTGGATGGCCGCGAGCTGGCTGATGTCGGTGGGACTGTTCCCGTGGAGATCGTTGTCACGGACGCCGATGATGATCGACGCCGATGCGATGTCCTTCATGTCTCCATCGAGGGCGAAGGGCAGGTCGGTGATCAGCGATAGATCGTTGCTATCGGGCGTAATCGCGGGCGCGTTGGTGACCTGAGTGCGAAGCGTGCGGAGTGCACCCATCGTGATGCGCTCGTGGCAGCCGGCGCTCACGGCGCTCTCGTAGGAGTACGCCGAGGCCGTTTTTTCCGAGACCACCAGGAGCGGTACGGCAAATGACACCACGGCGAGGCAGAACGCGACTCTGGACACTTTTGGCACCTCGAAAACGGGGAAACAAAGCCGTCTCCCCATCCCGCTCGCGCTTGAGCAAGTGTCGGGCCACCCGCGGGGCTCTCTCCGGCATACGTAAATCACACGACGGCCAGCGCGCGCGCGAGCTCGCCGGGGAGCTTCACGATCTCGTGCGCCGGCAGGACGATGTCCGCCCCGGCCGTTCGCGCGGCATCGGCGCCGCGACCACCGTGATCATCGGGGCTGCTCGTCACCACGACGAGGACTGGCCACGCTGTCGCCGCGTCGGCCTTGAGCGCCGCGAGGACGCCAGGAAAACCGAGCGTTGCGTCGCTGTCGCCGAGGACCACGGCGTCCGGCGCGTCAGCCACGAGATGTGCGACCGCCGCCGCGCCGCTGCCATGCCGGCGCAGCGAGAACCGCGAGCCTAGGCGCTTGGCGAGCTCTTCGAGAGACAGCGTCGCGCCGTCGAGCAGCGATGCCCCCAGCGCAAGCGCGATGGTCGGCCGCGCGCGGACCAGCGCGTCGGGCAAGGGATATCCGTGCGCGCGAAGGAACCGCACGATGTCGTTGCGCCGGAACCGCAGATGCCGTCCGTCGGTGCGAAAGTGCGGGACCTTCCCCTTGTCGGCCCAGTGGTGGACCGTCTTGAGGTCCACCTCGCAGAAGTTAGCGACGATCTGTGCACTATACACGTTCGCCGCCGACGAAGAGATGGCTCCTCGTCGCGCAGACGCGCGCGCCGTCAGCTGGGGGGATTTTCGGAGAGCCATCGCTCGCCCCGCAGCACGTAGCGCGTGGGTCCGGGCACGCGCTGCTCGCGCACGGCGTGCTCGGGATCGCCAGGCAGGACCAGCGCTATGGTCTCGCCGCTTGCGTCGGCGTGCTTCACGAGGCGCGGGCAGATTGGATCGAGGTCGCTGGAGCTGGCGAGCGACAGCACCTCCCCGGTCGACGAGCAGTCCCCCAGCATCGCGATGGTGCGATGCGTTGGCGGCATGAGCTGCACCTCGCCGGCGTCGAACCGGCGGAGCACCTCGGCGGGTGTCGCCCAGAAGCTGGCCATCGTCTCGTGCTCGTCGTGAAAGCCGATCTGACCTTCGGGGGCGATGGCCACGAAGAACCGCGCGTCGAAGCGGCGCGATTCGGCCTCCGGCGTGATCCAGCGCGCGAATGGATGGAGCGCTCCGAGATCGAGCCGCAGCCGCCGCTTCGAGAGGAACGCGCGCAGCGCGTCGGGCGCCGTCGTCAGCTCCAAGCGGAGCGCGAAGAGCTCCGCTTGCTTCACTGCGCCGTCGCTCACGTGGAGGATGGCTGCCTCTTCGAGCGTCTCACGCGCTCCGGCGATTGCGAGCGATCGGAAGTGCGCATCGCTCGACGTGAACGGCACTGCGCCTCGCGTCGGAAGGCGCGGCGGCGTGGTGAGAGGCGTCCACTCGGCGAGCACGTCGGAGCCGTCGAGCTTGCCGCCCGGGAAGACGATGGCGCCGCCCATGAAGCGGCTCTTCTTGTTTCGCTCGACGCAGAACACCTCGATGCCGCCGCCGTCCTTCGGGCGCACGATCACCAACGTCGAGGCGTCCTTCGGAGCAACGGGCGCGCGGTCGGCTTTCAGGTCGAGCACGCCCGCATCATACACCGCTAGCGCGCTGCCATGGCTTGCGCGCGAAGCGCCGTGCGGTGCCGCTCCTGCGCGTATTTCTCGATGCGGCGCTGGCCGTCGGGCTCCTCGACGAAGCACAACGCGTCGCGCTCGGCGTCGCCGATGACGTCGAGGAGGATCTCTGCGGCATGCTCGGCGTCGACGCCGTGGTCTCCGCGACCGGGCAGCTCGATGACCGCCTTCTTGACCGAGAGCCCCGTGAGCGCATCGAGAATGCGCGTGAGGATGGTCCGGAACGCCGCGTCGTCGAAGCTCGCCCGCGGCCCGAGCCCGCAGGCGAGCAGCTTGTCGAAGGGAAGGCGAGGACGCGCCGGAATGACGAGCACCTCGCCGACATCGCCCACGAGGAAGCTCTTCTTCGCGAGGCGGCTGAGCCGTCCGGCGAGCCGCCAGTCCAGCAAGCATGCGAGCCCGGTGAAGGGGCGCTCGTCCTTCCAGATTCCGCAGACCACGACCTCCGAGCCGACCTCATCGAGGCGCCGCAGATCGGGCGCGACGAAGCGGAGATCGATGCGCGCCTGGTTGCGCGGCTCGTTCACTGACCGTTCCGGCCTTCGCCCCGGCGACCGAGGTTCTCGGCAATGCGGTCGAGCACGCCGTTCACGAAGCCGCTCGACTCGTCGGTGCCGAAGGACTTCGCGAGCTCGACGGCCTCGTCGAGGATGACGGCGCGCGGAACGTCGGCGCGGAACATCAGCTCCCACGTTCCGAGCCGCAGGAGGTTGCGATCGACGCGCGACATGCGCTCGAGCCGCCAGTTCTGCGAGGCCGCCGTCACCTTCTTGTCGATGCCGTCGAGGTTGTCGGCGACGCCGCGCACGATGGCGTCCGCGTACGGCTTGCCCTCGGGGTCCGCGTCCTCGAACGTCCGCCAGAACAGCTCGATCGCCTGCTCGGAGGACACACCGGAGCCCTCGAGCTGGAACAGCATCTGAAGCGCAGCTTCTCGCCCCGATCGCCGTGCGCCCATCTTACAGGCCGGCGCCGTCGAACGCGCGCTCGAGCGACACCATCTCGATCGCCGAGAGCGCAGCGTCCCAGCCCTTGTTGCCGGCCTTGGTGCCCGCGCGCTCGACGGCCTGCTCGATGCTGTCGGTCGTGAGCACGCCGAACGCGATCGGTATGCCGCTCGCGAGCGAAACGTGCGCGATGCCCTGCGCGACCCCGCCGGCCACGTAGTCGAAGTGAGGCGTCGATCCGCGGATCACCGCGCCGAGCGCGATGATGCCGTCGACGGTGCTGCGGGCGCGCTTCGAGCGAGGGCTCGCGCCGCGCTCGGTCGTCGGTCCGGCGTCCTCGACGGCACGGCCGCGGGGGCCACGCGCGATGCGCTGCACGGCGAGCGGGATCTCCCACGCTCCGGGGACGCGCACGATGGTGATGTTCGCGTCGTCGCCGCCGTGTCGCACGAGCGCGTCGAGCGCGCCTTCCACCAGGCGATCGACGATGAAGTGATTGAAACGGCTCGCGACGATGGCGAATTTCGCCCCCTTCGGGACGATGAGGTTGCCCTCCAGCACGCGACGTTCACCTGAGCCAGCCATCTTCTCTCCTAACGCGTCATCACGTTCAGTGGCGTGCTCTCGACGACCTCGAGCCCGAAGCCGGAGAGCCCCGCGATCTTACGCGGGTTGTTGGTGAGCAGGCGGATCTTGTGCAGCCCGAGGTCGGCGAGGATCTGCGCGCCGATGCCGAACTCGCGGAGTGGGCTGTCGGCGAGGCTGCTGCTGGCCGTCGGAACGCTGCCAGAGCCAGGAGCGCCTCCGAGGCCGCCCTCCGCGGCTCGAAGCTGCGCGATCTCTGCGGCAGGCGACTGCCGCGCGGGTAGATAGACGATGACGCCCCTCTTCTCGGCCTCGATGCGCCGCATCGCCTCGCGGAGGTTGCGGCCGCCGTCGCGCGGCGTCGATGCGAAGACGTCGCCGATGATCGACCCCGAGTGCATGCGGCAGAGGATGGGCTCCGTGGCCGACAACGTGCCGAGCGTGAGCGCGACGAACTGGCGCGAGTCGGTCGAAGACTCGTACGCGGTGACGGTCCACTGGCTGCCGGTCTCGTCGAGGTCGATCTGCCCGGACTCGACGCGGCACACGAGGCGCTCCGTCTGGAGGCGGTACTGGATGAGGTCCGCGATGGTGACGATGCGGAGGCCGTGCTTCTTGCCGAAGATCTCGAGGTCCGGCATCCGGGCCATCGAGCCGTCCTCCTTCATGATCTCGCAGATGACGCCCGCGGGGACGAGCCCGGCGAGGCGCGCGAGATCGACGGAGCCTTCGGTCTGACCCGTGCGAACGAGCACGCCGCCGGTGCGTGCGCGCAGCGGAAAGACGTGGCCGGGGGTGACGAGCTCCTCCGGCTTGCACTCGGGGCTCGCCGCAACGCGGATGGTATGGGCGCGATCGGCGGCGCTGATCCCCGTGGTCACCCCCACGCGCGCCTCGACGCTCACCGTGAAGGCGGTGCCGAGGGACGGGCCGGAGCGGCCGGGCGAGGCCATCATCGGCAGGCTCAGCCGCGCGATGGCTTCCTCGGTCATGGTGACGCAGATGAGGCCGCGCCCGTGCGTAGCCATGAAGTTGATGGCCTCGGGGCTGGCGAACTGCGCCGCCATCGTGAGATCGCCCTCGTTCTCGCGGTCCTCGTCGTCGACGAGGATCACCATCTTGCCGGCGCGGATGTCGGCGATGGCACCGTTGACGCGTTCGAGGAGCTTGGGTTCGATATTGAGCGCGGGGGGCATGTGTATTTTACAGGTAACCCGCGCGCTGGAGGCGCTCGGTCCAGGCAGCGTCGGATGTCTCGGGCGCCGTCGCGGTGTCGAGGAGGCGCGCGACGTAGCGCGCGAGGAGATCGACCTCGATGTTGACGCGCGCGCCGACGGGGAGCGCGTCGAGCGAGGTCTTCTCGCGCGTATGCGGCACGAGGAACACGTCGAAGCGGTCGCCGCTGACGTTGTTGACGGTGAGGCTCACGCCGCTGACGCAGATTGAGCCCTTGGCCGCCACGTAGCGCACCAGCTCCTGCGGGAGCTGGAACGCGACCTTCACCGCGCCGCCGACCGGCGTCTTCTCGGCGACGGTGCCGACGCCGTCGACGTGACCGCTCACGATGTGGCCGCCCATGCGGCCGCCGAGGGGCATCGCACGCTCGAGGTTGACGTGGGCGCCCGCCTTCAGCGCACCGATGGTGGTCTTCGCCAGGGTCTCGGCGGAGGCATCGGCCTCGAAGACGCAGAGGCCGGGGCCAGGCTTGCCGATGGACGCGACGGTGAGGCAAACGCCGTCGACCGCGATCGATTCGCCAAGCACGAGCGCCTCGGGGCCGAGCTCGCCGCGGATCACGAGCCGCGTGTCGGCGGCGCCGGCAACGATGCGGTCGACGGTGCCTTTGGTCTCGACGAGCCCGGTGAACATTGGATAGGCGCTAAGTAGTGCCGGATGGCCGCAGCGTCAAAGGCCCAGAATTGCCCCCAGAAATGCGAAGATGATCGGGTGAAGTGGTTCGGCAGCGTTGTTCTCGGAGTCCTGGTGCTCGGCGGCGCGCTCGCGTGCGGCCCCAGCTTCCAAGCCATCTACGAGGGCAACGCCCGCTTCGAGCACTGCTACGCGCTCGAGGAGAACGCGGCCACCGTGATCCCGGAGAAGGCCGACTGCTGGCGCGACTGGTCCGAGCATTACACCTACGGGCAGACCCGCGACCGCATCCACTACGCCACGGCGCGCTACGTCGCCCTCTCGCAGTCGTCGAACGTGCCGACCGACGAGGCGATGATGATGGCCGCGCCCGGCATGACGCCGCGCCAGTCGACCATCACCGCGCCGGCGCCGACCAACGCGTTCGCGCCGCCGCCCAAGGTCCTCGAGGACTACGGCGACGCCTCGACCGGCAAGCCGGCGCGTCCCAGCGAGGTGCCCACGGTGCTGGGTGTCGGCGCCAGCGGCGCGTCGGCGAAGGCAGCCTCCCCCGCGCTGCCGTCGCCGCCGTTGCCCGCGGCCGATTGCGGGGAGAGCTGCAAGAACAAGTTTCGGGACTGCGACGCGGGCGCGACCTGCGAGAAGACTTACCGCGCGTGCATGCGCGTCTGCTTCAAGTAGCGATTCAGCGCGTCGTCATCGGCGAGGATGGTGGCGGCGGCACCGACTTCGCGAGCTTCGGCAGGATCTCGCGCTTGTACATCTCGAGCCCGGCGCGGATGGCCTTCGCGGCCTCGTACGGACCGAGCAGCTCGTCGACCTCGACCATCTTCTTCTCGAGGGTCTTGTAGTCCTCGAAGAAGCGACGCAGCTCGAGGAGCGTATGCTGCGGCACCTCGCGGATGTGCGTGTAGTGGCTGTACGCGGGGTCATCCATGTGGACGGCGATGACCTTGTCGTCGAGCCCCTTGTCGTCGCGCATCTGCATGAGCCCGATGGCGCGCGCACGCATCATGCAGAACGGCGCGACCGCCTCCTGGCAGAGCACGAGGACGTCGAGCGGATCGCCGTCGTCGCAGTACGTGCGCGGGATGAAGCCGTAGTTGGCCGGGTAGTGGACGGCGCTGAAGAGAATGCGATCGACCTTGAGGAGCCCGCTCTCCTTGTCGAGCTCGTACTTGACCTTCGATCCCTTCGGGATCTCGATGAAGGCGGTGAACGACTCGTCGATGGGCTCGTCGCAGTGCAGGTCGTGCCAGGGGTTCATGGAGTCGCTCCGCTATCGGTGGTGGAAGGCGTCGTGGCACGTGGCGCAGCTTCGACGGTGAGGCGGAGGAAATAGTCGGCGCAGGTGCCGTTGTGGACGATCACCTGGTTGCTCTGCACGCCCGAGATCTCCGCGAGGTTGCCGGCGGCGATCGTGAAGTTGCCGCCCTCGTGAACGGGATCGGCTTGCGCGCTCACGTACGGGATGATGACCTGGGGAACGCGGTCCCCGAGGTCGTGCAGGTTGAAGACCCACGCACGCTGCTTCGGGAAATCGAGCCAAACGCCGTCGATGGAGCTCGACTCCCAGAGATCGGCTTGCAGCAAGCGGCCCTCGCCGGGCTCGCGTCCGTACACGAGGACCGAACCATCGCAGTTGCGTCCGTAGCACCCTGACGCGGACGCGACGGCGACCATGACCACGATCCACAGGCCGACGACGGTAAAGGCGCGCCTCTCAAGCACCGAGGAGCTCCGACGCCGCGAGCGCGTGGTACGTGAGGATGAAGTCGGCGCCGGCGCGACGGATCGACGTGAGGACCTCCATCATGGCGCGATCGCGATCGATCATGCCGCGATCGGCGGCGGCGTGGAGCATCGAGTACTCGCCGGACACGTTGTATGCGCCGAGCGGCAGGTTGGAATGTGCGCGCACGTCGCGGATGACGTCGAGATACGACAGCGCGGGCTTCACCATCAGCATATCCGCGCCTTCGGCCTCGTCGAGCGCGGCCTCGCGGAGGGCCTCGCGAGCGTTCGCGGGGTCCATCTGGTAGCCGGCGCGGTCACCGAACTTCGGCGCGCAGTCGGCCGCCTCGCGGAACGGCCCGTAGAACGCGCTGGCGTATTTCACGGCGTAGCTGAGGAGACTCGTGCTCTGGAATCCCTCGGCGTCGAGCGCGACGCGCATCGCCGCGACGCGGCCGTCCATCATGTCGCTCGGCGCGACGACATCGGCGCCGGCCCTGGCGAAGAGGACGCCCATCTTGGCGAGGACCTCGACGGTCGCGTCGTTGTCGACCTCCCAGTCGTCCTTCTTCTTCGACCCCGTGCGCTGCTTCAAGATCCCGCAGTGCCCGTGGTCGGTGTACTCGTCGACGCAGACGTCGGCCATGACGACGAGCTCCGGCACCGCGCTCTTCATCTCGGCGATGACGCGCGGAACCGGACCATCGGGATCGAGCCCCGACGACCCGCGGTCGTCCTTGGTCTTCGGAAGTCCGAAGAGGATGACCGACCCGACGCCGCGCGCCTTGATCATCTTTGCCTGCTCGCGCGCAGCTCTTACTGGATGTTGATCGATGCCGGGCATCGACTTGATCGGTCGCGCGGCGTCGATCGCCGCGTTGAAGAACATCGGGTAGACGAAGTCCCCCGGTGACAGGTTGGTCTCGCGGACGAGGGCCCGGAGCTCGGGGGTGGCACGGAGGCGGCGCGGTCGAATCGTCGGGAAACCCATCGCGGTGCGGGAGCATACCTCCTACGATCACCGCATGCGAATGCCGCGAATGCCGCGACAGGCTCGCGCGGTCTGGGCGCTCGCCGTCCTCGGCGGCGCGGTAGCTTCGTGCGGCAGTCGCACGGGGCTGTTCGGCGAAGGCGCCGGCGTAGGGACGACGACCAACGGCCCGCACACCATCGGGGAAGCGGGCGCGGACGCCACCGTCGACGTCGACGTCGTCGATAGCGGCCTCGACGTGATCCCGCCCATCGACGTGATGCCCAAGCCGGACGTCGATCGCACCGATTGCCCCGATGCCGACGCTACTTTCATCTATGTCGTCACGCAGCAGCAGGAGCTCTTCAGCTTCTTCCCGCCGACGCTGACGTTCAAGCTCGTCGGCAATCTCGTCTGCCCGGTGACTCCGGGAGTCACGCCGTTCTCGATGGCGGTCAATCGCCGTGGCGTCGCGTACGTCCTCTACGAGGACGGCCACCTGTATCGTGTGAGCACCGCGACGGGCGCGTGCACTGCGACCAGCTTCGCGGTCGGCCAGGATGGCTTCCAGACCTTCGGGATGGGGTTTGCGTCCGATTTCGGCGGCGCCGCCGAGCGCCTCTACATCAGCGATAACAACTTCGACATGACGCTGCGCGGCCTCGGCTTCATCGACACGACGACGTTCAAGGTGTCGTTTCTCGGCCCTTACGGCGCGGACATCCAGCGCTCCGAGCTAACGGGCACCGGCGACGGGCGGCTCTTCGCGTTCTGGCCCGACAACGTGTCCGGCAACGGCTCGCACCTCACCGAGCTCAACAAGGCAAGCGGCGGCGTGCTCGCGCAGACGAACCTTCCCGTCGGCGACGTGAACGACGCCTTCGCGTTCGCCTTCTGGGGCGGCGACTTCTGGATCTTCACGGGCACCGGCGGTCCGTCGGACGTGAACCGCTTCCGTCCGACCGACGGCACGACGACGACGCCCACCACGCATCCGTCGACCATCGTCGGCGCCGGCGTGTCGACGTGCGCCCCGCAGCTCTGATTCTGAGGTCGCGCTGCGCGATTTTTTTTCGCAACGACGGCGGCGGCAGGGCCGAGGGGGGACGCCGGGTCGTTAAGTCGCTGAACGAATTCGTTCAGCGACTTAACCATCGGCGGAGGGGCGGGTGCCATGGCCGACGACGAGCTAAATATGCGAATTTTGGTCCACGTCTGGGCCGTCGCCGAGGACTCCCGGCATCGCGTCATCCGGAGCGTGGAGGAGAGGAGCCTGTGCTCGCACAAGGAGTTCCGCGCGCTGCAAAACATCCAGACGAGCATCGAGAACGTCACCGCGACCGAGCTCGCTCGTCGGATGCGCTGCTCGAAGGCCAACATCACCTACGTCGTGCGTCCCTTGATGATGCGCGGATGGGTGACGAGCGACGCGGCGTTCGGAGACGCGCGCGCCGCGATCCTGCGGCTTACCGACTCGGGGCGCGGAGTGTACGAGGACTATCGCCTGGCGCTGATCCGCGCGTCGAACCGGCATCTCGAGGAGCTCGACGCCGACGAGAAGCAGCGGCTCGTCACCATCTTCAAGAAGATCGGAGGTCGAGGACGCGGGTGACGCGCACTGTGGTCGATTCGAGGTCGACACACGTGGGGACGTCGTAGCGCGCGAGCTCGTGGAGGTGCCCGGGAACGTAGGCGCGGCACGGATCGCCGGTCAGGACGCGGACGCCGGAGCTGGCGAGCGTCGTGAGCCAGGCGCCGAAGCGCGCGGCAGGCGCGCGCTCGTACCAGACGTCGCCGGCGAGAAGGACGTCGGTGTCGAGTGCCGTGTCGACGACGTCGGCGCAGAGGACCTCGAAGGACGGTGTGCCGGCGCACGAAGGCCTTGCGCTCGTCGAGCGACCCGTACGGTGTATCGTTCGCGCCATGAAGAGCCACGTCGTCGCCGCCATTCTCGCATGCACGGCGTTCGCGTGCGGCGCCTCCACGCCGCCGGCCACCGCGCCAGCGCCCGCGCCAGCGCCCGCACCCGCACCCGCACCCGCACCCGCACCCGCACCCGCACCCGCACCCGCACCCGCTCCGGACGTCGTCGTGACGCCGGTGACGACCGTGTCGAGCGACGTCACGACGCCGAACGTCGTCACGCCGGACAAGGTGATCGCGTCGCTGCGGCCCAAGTTCAACACCTGCTACCAGGACGGGCTGAAGAAGGATCCCAAGCTCGAAGGCTCGGTCACGCTCTCTGCGAAGATCGAGAAGGACGGCAAGGTCTCGGCGGTCACGCCGAAGCAGTTGACCGGACTCAACAACGCCGTCGTCAAGTGCCTGAGCGATCAGCTGAAGGCGGCGAGCTTCGCGGCGGCGGGCGGCATGAATTACACGACGTCGCTCGACATCCCGGTTGGCTTCAGCAGCCGGTAGCGATCAGGGCTTCACGTTCGCGTACACGCCGCGCGTCGCCGGTGACCACTTGAGGTTCGCCTGGAGCGCGCCGCCGTCGACCGACGACCACGTTACGTCGCGGCCCGCGTTCGCGACCGGCAGCACCTGGACCTGGCGCAGCTTCATGGTGCGGAGGTCGTAGAGCGCACGGCCGATGAAGTTCTTGGCCTGCGCGCCGAGCGAGGGGTGCA
>JAYTOQ010000852.1:0-7528 GCA_043747665.1 Polyangiaceae bacterium
GGGTCGAGGCGGGACCACCCGACGGCAGCAGATCGACCTGGAGGAACACGCGGACGACGTCGGTCTCATAAGTCGCGCCGAGGCGCGTGCGGCGCAGGCGAAACGCGTTGGTGTTCGTGGTCGAGCCGTCGGCATGCGCGACCGTGTCGTTCGACGTGATCCCCGCGGGGAGGGAACCGTTCGGCTGCCGGTTCGGCGAAGCCGCAGCATCGTTCGACGTCAGCAGGTACTGGAGCTGCACGTAACCCATGAAGCGCAGGTGCCGGAGCGGCCCGACGTCGCTCTCGAGCGTGCGGAGTCGGGCTTCATCCAGCGCGACGCGCGCCTCGAGCTCGCGAACGCGTGCGGCATCGGCCCCGCCTGCGCCTGCTCCGATGACGACGGGGGGCGGAGGCAGCAGGTTGCCCGGTGGCTGAACGTCGGTCCCCGATGTCGACAGCGGGGTGCCGGGCCCGGGCGGCGGGATCACCGGCGGATCGGCGGCCTGCGCCGGGCTCTGGGGCCAGGTGCGCGAGTCGGGCGTGGCGCCGTTCGCCGCCGGCGTCTGGGCCGGCGTTTGCGTCTGGGCCTGCGCGCGCGTCGCGCTCCCGAGCACGAGGAGCGCCACAGCGAGGCCGGTCGAGAGGCGAGTCCGTGACATGGGGACCGATTCTAGGGTCCCGCTTCGTAACGGCGAAGAAAAGTCGTCAGCTCGCTCAACGCTTGGCGAGGCGCTCCCAGATCCGCGCCTCGCGGAAGATGCGCACGAGCTCGGGATCGAGATGCTGATCCTTCACGCCGTACTCGAGGATGTCGACGGCGCGCTCGACGGGGACCGCCTTCTTGTAAGGGCGATCGCTGGCGGTGAGCGCGTCGTAGATGTCCGAGATGCTCATCATCTTCGATTGCACCGGGATCTCCTCGGCACGGAGGCGATTCGGGTAGCCGGTGCCGTTGAGGCGCTCGTGGTGCGCGCCCGCGATCGCGGGGACGCGACGCAACGCCTTTCCCCAGGGGATGTTGGAGAGGAACTTGAACGTGTGGACCACGTGGCTCGTGATCTCGTCGTACTCCTTTGGCGTGAGCGAGCCGCGCTTCACGCTCAGGGCAACGGCCTCGTCGGCGTCGAGGAGGAACTTCATCTCCCCTCGCATGTCGTAGTAGGTCTCCTTCGCGATGCCCTCGATTTTCGCGAAGTCGCCGGCGGCGAGCACGGTCGGCTCGTTGG
This sequence comes from Polyangiaceae bacterium, assembly GCA_043747665.1. Lineage (GTDB taxonomy): Bacteria > Myxococcota_A > Polyangia > Polyangiales > Polyangiaceae > Labilithrix. Next base: position 1,208 of record JAYTOQ010000852.1, read on the forward strand.
CGGCCATGATGATCGCGAAGGACGCATCGAGCTCGGCGCGGCGCTCCACGAGCTCCTTGTCGAGCGCGTCGAGCTCCGACTTGGGCGAGCCGCGCTCGAGCGCCGTCACCTTGCGGCGCAGCACGTCGGCCTCGAGCGAGCGCGCGATGAAGTCGAAGCGCGCGCGGATCAGCTCGACCTTCTCCTCGTAAAGCTTGTTGGCCTTGACGAGAACCTTCTCGCGCACGCCGATCTTCCCGAAATCGTGCAAGAGGCTGGCGTATTCGAGCTCGCGGAGGTCCTCGCGGGAGAAGCTCGCGCCCTTGTAGGGACCCGAGGTCTCCATGTCGACGACCTTGGCCAGCTCGACGGTGAGGTCGGCGACGCGCCGCGAGTGACCGCTCGTCGTGGGATCGCGCGACTCGATGGCCTCGACGCTCGCCTTCACGAAGCCTTCGAAGAGCTTTCGAATCTCGTCGTAGAGCATCGCGTTCTCGAGAGAAGCGCCGGCTTGCGCGGCGACCATGCCGAGCAGCTCCTCGGAGCGCTCGTCGAACGCGACCACTTGCTCCTCGACGTCCTCCTTCGAGAAGAGCTTCTTCTCGGGGTCCTTCTTCTTGTTGATCAGCTGGATGACGCCGATCACCTCGTCGCGCTGCGAGATGAGCGGGACGGTGAGCATCGACTTGGTGCGGTAGCCGATCTTTTCGTCGAAGCGCCGATCGAAGCCGTACTGCGCGCCTGCCGGGATGTCGTAGGCGTCGGCGATGTTGATCGGCTTCTTGCCGAGCGCTGCGCTGCCGGCGATGGACCGCGTCGAGATCGGCATGACGAACTCGCGCGAGTCGTAGTTGACCGACTCGTTCTGCGACATCTTGAAGCGGAGCATGGACCCGCGACCGAGGCTCGGGGGCCCGTTCACCGCCTCGTCGCCGACGGCGTTTGCCGCGCTGGCCTCGTCCTCGACGACGTAGATGCTGCCGGCGTCGGCGCCGGTGACGAAGCGGCTCTTCTCGAGGATGATCGCGAGCAGCTTGTTGACGTCGCGCTCGGTGGTCATCGCGCGCGCGATGTTGATCAGCTCGCCGAGCTCGTAACGGTAGCGACGCAGCCACTTGCCGCGGCTCTCGGCGCGGCCCTTGGCCTCGAGCAGCTCGAACGCGCGGATGCCGGCGAGGAACATCTCGTCGAGCGATGCGTCCTCGGCGACGATGCTCGCCAGGCCGCGATTCATGGCCTGCTGGAGATCGACGTCGCTCGGATAGCCCATGAGGATGAGCATGGCCGTCGAGTCGGCGAAGCGCGCGGCGAAGGGCTTGAGGAGCTCGCGTCCGCGGTCCCATACGGCGGCGGGCGCGAGGATCACCATGAGGTCGTCGCGCGTCACGGCGACCAGGAGCGGATGCGGCCGCGATACGGTCTCGTGGACGAGCCGCGTGTCCTTTGCCAGCTGATCGGCGAAGCGATTCATCTTCGCCACGAGCGGGGGCGTGGTGTCGCTGCTCGTTCGCATCGCGCTGTCGGCCGCACCGACGCTCTGGAGATCGCTCATGGTGGGCCCACCCGGACCCTGAAGCTATCAGAAGCCGCGATCCGCGAAAGCGGCAGCTCAGGCCGTGATCACGAGCGCGAGCGCACGCGCGAGCGCACGCGCACGCGCACGCGCACGCGCACGGAGAAGCGTCGGTCACGTCACGGCTGCGCCAGCGCGGCGATCTCGCCGGCGTCGAGCGCTCGCGAGTAGATGCGAACGTCGTCGACGGCGCCGATGTACGGCTGCATGCCGTCCCCGCGGATGCCGATGCGAACCTCGTCGCTCGTGAGAGTGATCACGCCGGCGGGGGTCGCGCCGGTCGCCGCTTCGAGGCCGCTCACGTAGACGCTCTGGCTGGTGCCGCGAAAGACGGCGCAGATGTGCGTCCACGTCGCGAGCGCGATCGAGCCGCCGATCGTCTCGTGAAAGCCGCCGTCGGGATCGGAAATCTCGACGGTCGCGCCGAGCGCACCGCCAGGCCCAGCGCGGCCGATCGCCAGGCGCCATCCGCCGTTGCTCGGCATGAAGAGCTTGTCGACGACGTATGCGCGGCCACCGCCGGCCAGAGGCGGCGGCGAGGCCACGCGGATCCACGCGCACGCGGTGAGCGGTCCGCTGAGCTGCAGACCGGGAGGGTTGCCGAATCCGACCCATCCGCCATCGAAGTCCATGCCGCCGTCACGTTCGCCGTCGACCCAGCGGCCGCCGAGGACCTGGCCGTCGTGGTGGTGCGTCGTGCAATCACCGACGACGAGCCCGACGCCCTCGTCGAAGGTCCATCGCGCTTCGAGGCCCGGCTCGTCACACGCTGGCGAGGCGCCGGCATCGTCGAAGGCCGCCTCGGCGCTCGCCTCGCCAGGGGTCGCGTCGGCCGGCGTGGACGCCTTGGCAGGTGCCGGTCCCGCTTCACGCTCGAGGTCGGGCCCGATCGTCAGGTCGCCGGCGCCGGAGATGAGCGCGCACGACAAGACGACGCTCGAGACGGCCGCGATCCCGATGCTGCGGCCCCTCATCACGCCTGATTGTGACTCGATTCGGCCGAGTTCGCTAAGCTTCGGTCAAAGTGATGCAGGATTTTACGGCCATCCGAACCGAGTACGCGCGCGCTGGTCTGCAGGAGCGCGACGTCGATCCTTCACCGATCGTGCAGCTCGACAGCTGGTTGCGCGAGGCGATCGCCGCCGGACATCCCGAGCCCACGGCGATGACGCTCGCGACCGCCACCGCCAGCGGCGAGCCGGCGGCGCGCATCGTTCTCCTGAAAGGCCTCGACGACCGCGGCCTGGTCTTTTACACGGGCTACGAGAGCGACAAGGGCAAGCAGCTCGCTGCCAACCCGCGCGCGTGCGCGTGCTTCTTCTGGGTGCTGCTCGAACGTCAGGCGCGCATCAGCGGTCCCGTCATTCGCGTGAGCCGTGAAGAGAGCGAGGCTTACTTCCGGTCGCGACCCCGCGCGAGCCAGCTCGGTGCGTGGGCCTCGGCGCAGAGCTCGGTCATCGCCGGTCGCGGCGAGCTGGAGGCTACCCTCGAGGAGATCCGTGCGCGCTTCGGAGACGAGGGCGAGGTGCCTTGCCCGCCGGCATGGGGCGGCTACCGGATCGTCCCGGAGAGCGTCGAGCTGTGGCAGGGCCGCCCCAGCCGCCTCCATGACCGATTGCGCTATACACGCACCTCGCAAGCGCACGCGGAGCCGCACTGGCGCGTCGACCGCCTCTCTCCGTGACGACATGAGAGCGGCGGGCGACGCGTCGAAATCACTCGTCGGCGGGGTTCGCCAGCTTGCGTGACCAGACGATCGCGTCCTTGCGGGCGCCCCCAACCGTGACGTGGTTCTGGAGCAGGCCGGTACGGCGGAAGCCGTTGAAGACGAACGCCGTCGCGAGCGCGACGTCGTCGCTCGGCGACATGGCGAAGCAGCTGACGACGCCTTCCGCGAGCAGCTTGTCGCAGAGCGTGCGTAGCGCCGCGACGGTCGCGAGGCGCTCGGGCTCGGTCTTCGGTCCCGTGAGGAGCTCGAGGAACGCGTTGCCGAAGCACGACTGCGACTCGGTCGACGCCACGAGCTCGAACCCGCCGCGGCTCGTGAGGTGGAAGAAGCGTCGCTCGACGTCGCGCCCGAAGGCCTCGAACGCGGTGAGGGCGCGTCCTGCGCGAATGGTCTTCTCGAGGGACTTCTTCACGATGGCGTCGGTCTCGCGGACGATCGCGAGCTTGGTCGCTGGGAGCGGCCGATCGGCGAGCTCCTTCGAGTGCTTCTTCGCGTGCACGAGCGTCTTCTCCGCGAAGTCGTGCGCGGCCGAGGGCTCGCCTGGGACGTCGTCGTCGTCGTCGTCGTCGTCGTCGTCGATGCCCATCGGCAGGCGGAGATCGCGCTCGAGCGAGCCTTCGTCGACCGAGCAGCCGAGGATGAAGGCGTCGCTACGCTTGTAGAAGCCGGCGATGTTCGCCTCCTTGGCGAAGCCCAGCTTCACCCAGGTGCTCACCTCGTCGCGTTCGACGAGGGTGTAGACCTTCTCGATCCCTTCGCGCTTCGCGAGGCGCAGGACGAAGATCCGCTTCGCGTGGCTCGGCCCAGCGCGGAAATCGATGACCCGCATCGTCTTCGTACGACGGTTGAGGAGAAGGCAGAGCGACACGGCGTCGTTCTGGACGAACATCTCCTCGACGCCGCGTTTCTCGACCCCTGCTCCGCCCACCGCCGCCACGCGGTCCCACCGTTTCGCGTCGACCCGCTCTCCCCAAGCTTTCGCGACCATGAAGCACTCCCGCCCCGCACCGCGGGGCCCCCGTATTGCTCGTTTGCTCGTTTTAGCGGGCGTTGCAGCGTTGCAGCGTTGCAACGTCGCAAGGTCGACAGACGCGCCCATTTCAACGTTGAAGGGCGCCCTTATCACGCAGAGGTGTCGCAGGGTCAACGGGCTTTCCACGGCTGCAAGGACCACGTCGCAACTTTGCAACGATTCCGAAGCCGAATTTACGGTTTCCCGTCAATCACCGTTCGGGCAATGCGCGGCGCGTTGCTCAGCGAAGCCCGTCAATCTCGGAGCGCGGGACGCCCAGGCGCGCGAGCGCCTCGTCGAGACGGTCCTTGTGGACCGAGACGAGGGTCGGCATTCCGCCTGATAAGCCGAGCAATTCCAAAAAGTTGAGGCCGCTGTTGAACGGCGCCGCGAAGGACAGCGTCTCGCCGTCGAGGACGACGGCGATGCTCGCGCGCTCCTGACCGAGAAGGAGGAGCATCGTCTTGTCGTACCGAATGCGGCGTCCAGTTGCATTCAGAAACGAGATGCTTGTGCATGCATGCAAGGTCGGCTTGGCGATGACGATCTTGCGGTAATCCCTCGCCAGCTCGGTCGTGGCCTTCTCGATCGCCTCGAGCTCCGCGCCCGCAGCGTCGATGTCGAGCCAGAGCGAATCGTCGGCGAGCCCGTTCGCGAGGTGTCGGACCACGAGGCCCAGCAGCGCCGGATCCCGTCCGCGCGCCCGGATTGCCCGGTCGAAGCGGCGCGCCGCTGGCGACGGGATACCCATCCGCGTGTCGATGGCACGAGCGTCGTCGTCGGCGCCCGGATAGGGCTCCAGGCCCTCGCGCAGCCACTTCGCAGCGCTGCAGAGCCCGTCGAAGTCGGTGTGGCAGACGATGGTGTCGACCTTGCCGACGCGCGCGCAGAGCTCGGGAGTCACCATCTCGGGACACGCGCCGTGCTCGGCCTTCGTGGAGAGGATGAAGCGGGGGTCCTGCTTGTATTGTGCATGCAACGCGTGGTCGTGGTGATCGACCCAAGCGGCAAGGCGCGAACCGAGGCCGTCGATGAACGGCTTCGTGATCTTCTCGAAGCCTCCGCCCGAAGCGTCGGAGGCGAACGCGACGTCCACCACGACGACCCGTCCGGTCACGCTGCTCGCCTTGGGAAGCTTGCGTGGCGTCGCGAAGGCGAGCTCGGCACGGATCATTCGCGGGTACAGTACCTCTGAAATGAACTTCGACGAGCATGGACTGATCCCCGTCGTGGCGCAGGATCACCTCACCGGTCAGGTGCGGATGGTCGCTTTTGCAACGGACCAGGCCGTCAAGCTCACGCTGGAGACGAAGCGCGCGACGTTCTGGAGCCGCTCGCGAGGCGAGCTCTGGGAGAAGGGGCGCACGAGCGGCAACACGCTCGCGGTCACCGCCGTCCTCGTCGATTGCGACGCCGATTGCCTCGTCTACCTCGTCGCGCCCAACGGACCAACGTGTCACACCGGCGCGGTGACGTGCTTCTTCCGAAGGGCCCAGCTGGTGGACGGAAACATCGTCGTATCCGACGCCGAGGTGCCCGCGCCCACCCTCCTGGCGAGGCTCGAGGGCGTGCTCGAAGCGCGCAAGGCCAGCGACGCAAAGGCGAGCTACGCGAAGAGCCTCTACGACGCAGGACCGGCGAAGATCGGGGAAAAGCTGCTCGAGGAGGCCGGTGAGCTCGCCCGCGCCGTCGCAGGCGAAGCCGACGACCGCGTCGCGTCCGAGGCGGCGGACGTCCTCTTCCACGTCATGGTCGCGCTTCGATCGCGTGGCGTGGCCTTCGAAGCGGTCCTTCGCGAGCTCGATCAGCGCAGCGGAACGAGCGGCCACGACGAGAAGCGCGCACGACACGCCGCAGGCTGATACCCTCGGCCACCCCATGGGGCAGAAAGTCCTCGTCTTCGAGAGCGATCCGACCTTCGCCGCCGACCTGCGCAACGAGCTGACGAAGCTCGGTTGCAGCGTGCAGGTCGTCGACGACGGCAACGCCGGCCTTCAGCAGGCGACGTCCGCACGTCCGGATCTCATT
>JAYTOQ010000853.1:0-2262 GCA_043747665.1 Polyangiaceae bacterium
CGCTGCGACGGTGGCGGCCGCGACGTGCTTCATGTCGACCTTGTGCACGCGGCGGTTGCTGCCGTAGCGAGATTTTCTATCGACGATGGTCAGCAAGGCAGCGCCGAGCCGCAGGCGGCCGCTGTTCTGCTCCGGGCTCCAGGGCGCCCCAACTCAGTCAGCCCAGACGGCTGCGTGATCTACCTCACCGCCAAGCACACGGGCGGTGGCGGTGGCGGGCGGTGGCGAAATCGACATCTACGTCGCGCGCCGCACGCTCTCCAGCCGCGAACGCGCGCCTTCGCTGCCAGTCCGCTATGATGACCCGATGTCGAACGCGAGCTCTCTGATTTCCGCGTTCGTCGCGGCCACTCTCGCGGCGCTGCTCGTGATCGCTTGCGTCGGCGACGATCCGAGGCCCAGCACGAGTCCCAGCGGGGCGACCGATGCGAGCTCGGAAGTACCGCCCGAGCCCCAAGGCGGCACCTGCACGGCCCTCACGTCGACGGATCAGTTTTTCGAATGCCCCCTCGCCAATGGCGAAAAGGAGACGTGCAGCAAGGCAAGCCAGGCCTGCTGCCCCGGGGTCGGGTGTACGGATCGCGCGGGTGGATGTTCGGGTGGCGCAAACAAGTACGACTGCATCGCCAGCCCGAGCTGCAGCAGCGAGAACAAAGTCTGCTGTATCTCGGGCGTGTTCGATCCCGCGCCGGTGTGCGGGAACGCCTCGGTGATCAAGCCTGGCGCGACCGGCGCGGGGCACTGCATCGAGCCGGCGCTGTGCAACGCCGCCAGCGGGATGCTGCAGCTCTGCTCGTCGGGATCCGATTGTGGCGTCGGTGTATGCATATCAACGGCGATCATCGCCAACGGCGTGTCGTTCGTGATCAGCGCCTGCAAGTGACGTGAAGCACGGGCGCCAGTCACGATCCGCTTTTCACCCGCGAACGCGCCAGTTCCCTACGAACGTCCGCGCGAGCTCGTCGCACGTCGGGTCGGTCACGATGAGCTCGGGGCGCCCGTTCCGGTTCACCACGATGGTGTTCTGGCGGAACACGCGGCCGAACGACACCGCTTCGTCGCGATCCATGTCGTGAACCAGCCATGAAGGCTCGCGCCACGTGCCCTCGGGATCGTCCTCGTAGCCGACGCACTGCTCGACGCGATAGCAACCGAGGATCAGCATGTCGCGCAGCACCGAGTGACGCGACTCGTTCACCTTCCGCGGCAGCAGCATCGAGCGCGGATTGAACGCGGTCAGAATGGTGAACGGACGCACGAGCAGCTCCGGAAGCGAGGACACGTCTTGCACGATGTCGCCGTCGAGAGAGACACGCAGCGGTCCCGCCGACGTGGGCAGGTCATAGACGGTCGCGAGGTACTGCCGGAGGAGGTTCTGGTCCATGAGCGCCCCGCCCTCTTAGCCCATTCTCGACAGATCGCCCATTCCCTCAGCCGTCGAAGCGGTAGCCCACACCTCGGACCGTCTGGATATACGCGGGCTCTTGCGGATCGACCTCGAGCTTCGCGCGGAGCTGCTGGATGAAGTTGTCGACCGTTCGTGGCGTTCCGTGGTGCTTCGGCCCCCACACGCGACGGAAGATGTCGTCGCGCGACAGCACCCGACCGCGCTCGTTCACGAGGCACACCAGCACGTCGAACTCCCGCGCCGTCATCTCGACAGGCGCCCCTGCCCGCTTCACGTTGCGCGCGGCCACGTCGACCTCGACGTCGCCGAACACGATCCCGGGGCGACGCTCCGGTGGCGGTCCCGCATGAGCCCGCCGCAGCGCGGCGCGCACGCGCGCAAGCAGCTCGGCGAGGCTGAACGGCTTCGCGACGTAGTCCTCGGCCCCGAGCTCGAGCCCCGCGACCTTGTCCATCTCGCCGGCCTTCGCGGACAGGATGATGATCGGCATCGTCCGACCCTCCGCGCGGAGATCGTGGAGCACTTCGAGGCCATTCCGCTTCGGGAGCATCAGGTCGAGCACGATGAGATCGGGTTCGAGCGTGCGTGCCATGTCGAGGCCGGCCTCGCCGTCCTCGGCGAGGTTCACGACGTAACCTTCGCTCTCGAGGTTGATGCGCAGACCGATGGCGATGCTCGGGTCGTCCTCGACGACGAGGACGCGTTTTCCCGACAGATCGGCGGTCTTTCGCTTGGGCTCCAGCATCATGACGTCTCGGCGCTCAAAGGCTCGCGGCGATCACCGTGGGATCCGCGTCCACGTCGGCGCCTGTGCCGGAGTCCTTCTTCTCGCGCTTCGGCGAGGCCTTCGCGCG
>JAYTOQ010000854.1:0-3748 GCA_043747665.1 Polyangiaceae bacterium
AGCGTCTCGGCAGCTGGAGCGCTCGCGCTGGTCGCTCTCGCGATTGGCTGCTCGAACGACAAGCCCGGCGGTGCGCCTGCCTCCGACGCAGGCGCGAGCGACGGCTCCGTCGCAAGCTCGCTACCCCAGACGTGCGTGCGAGGCGCGCGCAGCACCGCCGTGCCAGCCACGTGCAACGGCGCCGCCGAGCTGTGCGCGCGCACCTACGACAAGGCCGCGACGCCGATGACCCACAACGCGATGTCGAACGCCGACGACGGCTTCAACTCGCCGAACCAGAGCCACACGCTCGCGCGACAGCTCGCCGACGGCGTGCGCGGCATGATGCTCGACCTCCACTACTACGACGTCGAGAGCAACGAGAACGCGCTCGAGCACATCGACGGCAAGACCGCCGTCGATCAGGTCTATCTGTGCCACACGTCCTGCGCGCTCGGGCATACGCGCCTTCTCGATCAGCTCTGCACGATCACGAGCTTTCTCGATCAGCACCCCGGCGAGATCTTCAGCGTCATCTTCGAGAACGACGTGAAGGACGCCGACACAGACGAGGTGCTGCGCGCGAGCGGGCTTGCCGACTATGCGTACGTCCATGCGAAGGGCGCGGCCTGGCCGACTCTCCGCGAGCTCATCGACACGAAGAAGCGCGTGGTGGTCTTCCTCGAGCAGGGCGGCGGGACTCCGGCGTATCTCCATCGCGCCTACGCCGACGAGATGTGGGACACGCCCTATTCCTTCACGAAGAAGGAGGACTTCTCGTGTGTCCTCGGCCGCGGCTCGAAGTCGAACGCGCTCTTCCTCGTGAACCACTGGCTCAGCAATCCGTTCGGCGACATCGGCTTCGCGCGTGAGGTCAACACCACCGCCGTCCTCGGCGGCCGCGTCACGCAGTGCACGAGCGAAGCCGGACGCGCGCCCACGTTCGTGAGCGTCGACTTTTACAACGTGGGCGACATCTTCGGCGTCGTGCGCCGTACCAACGGCCTCTGACTCACGCCTTCGGCTTGCCGAAGACCGGCATCGCGGCCTCGAACGCGCCGACGTCGTCGTAGTACTTGCGCGCCGTGGCCTCGAGCGCGGGCGTCGTGTAGCGCTCGGCGCAGGGCTCTTCGATCACGGTGACGTCAGAGTCGCTGAGTTCGAGGACGCTGCGCGTGATGCCGCGGCCGGCGTTGTTCACCCAGACGTCGACGTGACCGAAGGTGCGGATGGCCTCGTCCCGGATGCGCTCGACGTCGACGCGCTTGGTGACATCAGCGATCACGGCATGAGCATCGGCGGCCGACTCGCGCATCACTGTGCGCAACGCGTCACCGCTGCGCGCCGCACCGACGACGTGGTGCCCCTTCTTGCCGAGCTGCTTGGCGAGCTCGGCGCCGATGCCGGCGCTCGCGCCCGTGATGACGATGACCTTCGCGTCCATGGTTGTCTCCTCAGCGCTTCGGGGTGGCGGTCGACAGCTTCATGAGCGGCGCACATTCGCGGCGCGCGTTCTCGAAGCGCATGGTGCTCGTCGCCAGCTGACAGCGGAGGTCCTGAACGGCCATCGAAGCCAGGTAGCGCTCGGAGAGCGGCTTCAGCGTGTTCCACGCGGTGACGAGATCGCCGCGCGCGGCGGTCTCGTAGGCAGCGACGAAGCGCTCGCGCGCGGCGCTCGCGAGCTCGGGTGTCTCGGGAATCCGAGAGGCCGCGACCACCGGCTCGGGCTCCGCGGCGGTCACGGTGGCCGCAGTGGTGCGCACCGGATCACGCGGCGCGCTGCGCTTCGCGAGACCTTCACGCATCACGTCGACGGAGGCCGCGCCGAACGCGGCCACCTTCGCGTTGTACTCCGGGAACATGATGCTCGGCCCGCTCGTATCGTGCCCCGCGCCGAGCGTGTGGCCGAGCTCGTGGAGGAACACCACCGCCGCGCGGTGGCGGCGCAGGCGCTTCTCGAGATCCCGTCGCTGCTCCTCGGGCAGCTCGTCGAATGCCTTCTCGATCGCGTCGTGACGCTCCGCGCTACCAGGCGCTCGCACGAGGAGGTGCTTGCCGATGAGCGTGCCGCGGCCGGCGTCGTGGAAGGTTCGCGTCGCGCGCGGCAGTGCTCCGACGAAGGCGACGACCCAGTCGACACCGTCGCCCTCGTCCGCGGCCCGCAGCGCATCGAACGTCTTGACGATGTCGTCCTCGTCGGAGACCGACCAAGGCCGCGTATCGACGAGATCGAGATGCAGACCGAGCTCGGGCTCGGTGATGCGATTCACGTCCTCGAACAGGTCACGAAGATGCCGCGGCGCGTCCACCACTTGCGCCGTGAAGCTGCGCGTGACGAGCGCGCGCACGCGGAGCTTTTGCACCCGGAGCAGCGAGGCGTCGCGAGACGCGGGCGGCGCGGGCTCTCCCGCGGACCCGCGGGTCGCGAGACGAAGCTCGCCGGGCGCCGCTGCGGCGGCGTTGTGCTGCTGCGCGACCTTCTGCTGCCCCCACTGCGAGTCGTAGCAACCCGTCGTCACTGCCGCGACGGCCGCTGAGAGGAGCACGCATGTTCGGAGCTGCACGCGTGCGCTCTTAGCCGAACGTGGACGGCGCGGGAACGGAACCTGCAGTCCCACCCTCACGATGTACCGTTTTTCCCGGGTGATCGGCGCTGTGGCGCTCGGCCTTTCCTCGCTGGGCGCGGTTTCGGCGGCCTACGCGGAGGGCGAGGATCGCCCTCATCCGCCACGCGAGTCTCAGGACGACACACGGAAACCGATCGCAGTGACCGTCAACCCGCTCGGGCTTGCAATCGAGCGCTACGGCGCCAACGTCGAGGCGTCGCCGCTTCCCCATCACGTCTTCACCGGCAGCCTGTACGCGCAGTCCATCCCGCTCGGGCTCGTGAAGTCGCTCTCCGGTCGCAACGAAGTCAACGATGCCGGCGGCGCATCGCTTGGCGGCGAGCTCGGCTATCGCCTCTATTCGGGATCGATCGGCGCCGATGGTCTCTTCGTCGGTGGCTCGTTCGTGTCCATGCCGCTCGCTTACCCGCGGCTCGACGCCAATCTCCGGTCCGCGGACCTCGTGCGCTTCAGCGCGCTGGGCGCCGCCTTCGACATCGGCGTGCAGAAGGTGACGAGCTCCGGCTTCACCATCGGAGGCGGAGTCGGGATCATGTACCTCTCCTACAGCCTGCCCGAGGACAATCGCCGGTTGCCGATCGGCATCGAGCCGCACGTCCTGCCGCGCCTTCTGCTCGCGGCAGGCTGGTCGTTCTAGTGGTCAGTTGGCGCAGGAGTCCGGCGCCCGAGAGCGCGGAAATTCGGACGGAAGCCCGCACGAGCCCGCTTTAGCGCTGATATAGGTCGATGCGAGGCAACGTTGGCCATATTTGACAACGCCGACCCGGCCCCGGGGAGCTTCCTGCACGCGCCGCGTATCTAGGCGCGGATCACCCAGGAGGCACGACGATGAACGGTTCGAACGGCTACGCGCCCGCCAGCTACGGCGCTCCTCCCCAGGGCTATGCGCAGGGTTACTCGCCGTACGGCGCGACGCCGCCCTCCTACGGTCCGCCGCCGCAACAGGGCTACGGCCAGGTGCACTACCCGCAAGGCTACGCGCAGGGCTACGCGCAACCGTATCCGCAGCACGGTCTGATAAACCCCATGGTCACGCCGAAGAACGGCGGCCTGGCCGTCGCGCTCGAGCTCCTCGGCGGGTCCTTCTTCCAGACCTTCGGCATCGGCCACCTCTACGCCGGCAACGTCGGCATGGGACTCGG
>JAYTOQ010000855.1:0-1874 GCA_043747665.1 Polyangiaceae bacterium
CGCGCGAACGCCGCGAGCTCGTCGCCGAGCTTCAGGAGCGCGTCCGGCGCGAACAGCCGCGGCAAGAACAGATCGAAGCCGGGCAGCGCCTTCGCGAACGGCTCATGGAGCGCGGTCACCGCGTCCAGTGACAGGAACCACGAATCATCGTTCCAGTGCGTGAATTCCCTGCGATCGCGCTCATCCGCGGCGCGCGCGATCTGGAGCTCGACCCACGCCCCGCCCTTCTTCCCGCGCACCACGCCGCGCGCACCCGCACCCGCACCCGCACCCGCTCCCGCGCTCGCTCCGGCCGACGGCATGAGCATCCCCGTCGGCATGGTCGGCTGCGCGATGCGCGCATCGGGGACCGCGTCCGTGCCCTTGTCCTCGGCACACGACCGGCACCCCGAGCAAGCGACCGCCAGCAGGCCCGCGGCCGCGCAATTTTCGACCCAACGCCTCGTGCCCGTCGCGCTCGCCATGAACCGCGTGTAACACGCTCCTACGAGGCATGCAGGCACCGACGGACGAGGCCGACCCCGACGACCACGCGAAGCCGAAGCCCAAGAAGCGCGCGCTTCCCGGCTCGGGCTTCTCGCGTTTTCGCGGCTTCTGGATCGCCGTCGCCGGCCTCTACCTGGCCACCGTCTGGCTCGACGGCGTCGGCAGCACGTGGCCCGCGAAGATCACGCCGCGTCCGTGGCTCTACTTCTCGCAGGTCGCCGCGCTCTTCGTGAACGCCGCGCCGAAGGTCATCGACTACCGCGCCGAGGGCTGGTCATGCACCGAGCATCGTTGGGTGGAGATCGACGTTCGCCCCTATTTTCGCATCGACGCGGACAACAAGGAGAATCGCTTCCAGCGCGCGCTGCAGTTCTACCGCAAGAACCGCAACGTGATGCGCGCTCTCGAGGACTTCGTCGTCAAGCGGCACAACGCCGCGAGCGGCGCGCCACCGATCGGCGGCGTTCGCTTCTCGAGCCTGCGGCTCCCCTACCCCGCCCCCGGTGAGCACGTCGCGCCGTTCGAGCAGAGGCCGCTCGCGAGCTACTCCGCCGATCAGAAGAAGGACTGGTTCTGGACGCCCACCTCGCGGCGCGCCCAGCGCTGCGGCGCCCCTCAGCCCGACGACGCGCACGACGCGCACGACGCGCACGACGACGACAGCGACCGCCCGCGCGACACGAAGGACAACGCCAAGGACAGGGACCTCAACAAGGACCTCGATCCATGAGCGACTCCGCGCTCGGGTCCCGCATGTTCGTTGGCGATCGCTTCTTCACGTGGCTGAAGAAGCCAGTCCCGGTCCTTCGCCTCGAGCTGATTCGCATCTGCGCGCCGCTCGCCATCCTCGGCTTCATGTCGAGCCGCATCGCCTATGCCGACGAGTGGCTCGGCGGCGGAGGCTTTCGCGTCCCTGATCTCGGCTTCGCCGATCCGCGCCAGCCGTTCTACCTTCCGCCGCTGCCGAGCTGGGCGGCGTGGGGTGTCGCGCTCGTGATGGTCGCATCAGGCCTCGCGCTCTCGCTCGGCTTCCACGCACGCCGCGCCGCATGGATCTTCGCGGCCACGGGGATCTGGGTGGCGCTCAGCGATCGCCTCGCCGCCTTCAGCGTGAGCAAGCTCACGCCGGTCATCGCCATCGCGCTGGCGCTGAGCCCGTGCGGCGTGCGCTTCGGCATCGACGCATGGCGGCGAGCCAGGCCGTCGCCGAAGAAGCGGAGAGCGCTACCGCGCGAGGTGGTGAGCGGCTCGGTGCGCTTCTTCCAGCTCCTCGTCCCCATCATCTACTGCGCGTCGGGCATCGCGAAGGCGCGCGGCGACTGGCTCCACCAGCCTTACGTGCTCTGGACGCACCTCCACAGCTCGTACCAGACGAGCGTGACGCTCTT
>JAYTOQ010000856.1:0-3783 GCA_043747665.1 Polyangiaceae bacterium
TCCGACATCCCGTGGGACGGCCCCCTCGCGGGCGTGCGCGTCGCGCGCATCAACGGCGAGCACATTCTCTTCCCGACCTACGAGCAGCAGGCCGAGGCCGACATCGACATGGTCGTGGCGTGCTCCAAGGACGCGATCGTCATGGTCGAGGGTGGCGCCGCCGAGGCCACCGAGAAGGACCTCATCGACGCGCTCTTCTTCGCGTTCGAGGGCGCGCAGCCGATCATCGCGCTCATCGACAAGATGCGCGCCGCGATCGGCAAGCCGAAGCGCGCGTTCGAGCCGAAGAAGCTCCCCACCGAGGTCGCGTCGCTCATCCCTGCCCTCGTCGACAAGCAGATCATCGAGTCGTCCCTCATCAAGGACAAGGCGAAGCGCTACGGCGGCTACAAAGCTGCCAAGAACGCGATGGTCGAGGCGCTCACCGCCAAGCTCGGCGCCGAGAAGTTCCTCGAGCACGAGAAGCTCATCAAGGCCGATTTCGAGGAGCGCAAGTACGTCGTCGTCCGCGAGTACGTCCTCAGCGAGAGGAAGCGCATCGACGGCCGCGACATGAACACCGTCCGCGCCATCGCGACCGAGGTCGGTCTCCTTCCTCGCGTCCACGGCTCGGCCATGTTCCAGCGTGGCGAGACGCAGGCGATGGTCACCACCACGCTCGGCACCTCGAGCGACGAGCAGAAGATCGACGCCCTCACCGGTGAGCGCTGGAAGCGCTTCATGCTCCACTACAACTTCCCGCCGTTCTCGACGGGCGAGACCAAGCCGATGCGCGGCCCCGGTCGTCGTGAGATCGGCCACGGCGCGCTCGCCGAGCGCGCGATCGCCCGCATGATGCCGGAGCAGGAGAAGTTCCCGTACACCGTCCGCATCGTGTCGGAGACGCTCGAGTCGAACGGCTCGTCGTCGATGGCCGCGGTCTGCGGCGGCACGCTCTCGCTGATGGACGCCGGCGTCCCGATGAAGGCGCCCGTCGCCGGCATCGCGATGGGCCTCATCACCGACGGCAAGCGCAACGCCATCCTGAGCGACATCCTCGGCGACGAGGATCACCTCGGCGACATGGACTTCAAGGTCTGCGGAACGGCGAAGGGCATCACCGCCATCCAGATGGACATCAAGATCGCGGGCCTCTCTCGCGAGATCATGACCCAGGCGCTCGATCAGGCCCGCGAAGGCCGCATCCACATCCTCGGCAAGATGGCCGAGACGCTCAGCGAAGCGCGCTCTGATCTCTCGAAGTACGCGCCGCGCATCACGACTCTCAAGGTCAAGCCGGACCAGATCCGCCTCATCATCGGACCGGGCGGCAAGACCATCAAGGGCATCGTCGACCAGACGGGCGTTGCCATCGACGTCGAGGACGACGGCACGGTCAACATCGCGTCGGCCGACTCGGTCGCCGTGAAGAAGGCCATCGACATCATCAAGGGCATCACCGCGGAGCCCGAGGTCGGCACCATCTACAAGGGCACCGTCCAGCGCATCACGGACTTCGGCGCGTTCGTCGAGATCTTCCCCGGCACCGACGGCCTGCTCCACGTCTCCGAGATGGCGCACACGCGCGTCGAGCGCGTCACCGACGTCATGAAGGAAGGCGACGAGGTCGAAGTGAAGGTCCTCGAGGTGTCTCGTGACGGCAAGATCCGCCTCACGCGCCGCGAGCTCCTTCCCCTCCCCGAGGGCGAGGCCGGCGAGCAGGCGAAGGCGCGCATGCTGCAGGCCCGCGAGGCCGGCGGTGGGCCGCCCTCGCGTGACGGCGGCGGCGGACGCGGCGGCGACCGCGGTGGACGTGGCGGCGACCGTGGCGGCCGCGGCGGCGGCGGACGCGACCGCCGCTGAAGAGTACGCGACATGAGCTACGTGCGCTCTGCATGTAGCTGACCACGAACGACGGCGCGCTCGGAGACATCCGCAGCGCGCCGTTCTTCGTTTCGGCGGCGCCGATTCAGGGATGCGGGTTGATGCGGAAGTAGACCTTCACCTCGACACCGCTCGCGGTCGGAGGACAGACCTGGCTCTGCAGAGACCCATCGAAGATCGCTGGCGTGAGCGCCAGCTTGCAGCCGCCGATGAAGTCGTCGAAGTCGACGTCGCTGTCCCAGATCTCGATCGAGGTGTTCGCCAGCAGCTCGCTCGCCTTCACGCCGGTCACCGGAGTCTGCGCCCAAAATGGGAACGTGGTGTCGGTCAGCACGGTCGTCTGCCCGGAATGCGAGCTCGTGCCTTCGCTCGTGAACACGTAGAGGTACGGGTCGGGCGCGCCGGCGAGCACGTCCCAGGACGCGCCGCTCTTGTTCTTGTCGGGCACGACGGCGAACGAGATGTAGACGTCCCATAGCGACGTGCGATCGAGCTGGCAAGCCGCTGCCGAGCAGGTCCTTCCGACGCCGCAATCGACGCAGCCCTCGCCGCCCGCGCCGCACGCCTTCGCGGCGTTACCGGGCTGGCACCCCGTCGCGGAGCAGCAGCCGTTCGTGCACGTCGCCTGGCACGAGCCGTCGATGCACATGTGGTTCGAGCAAACGAACGTGCCCGCGCACTTGGTACACGCGGCGCCGTGCTCACCGCAGGTGGTGGTCCCGGTGCCGTCGACGCAGCTGTCGCCATCGCAGCAGCCGCGACACGTGTTGGGACCGCACGGCTCCTTGCACACGCCCGACGTGCACTTCGAGGTCGGCGAGCAAATCTCGCATGCCTTCGCGGAGGCGCCGCATGCGTCGGCAGCGTCGCCTTTCTCGCACTTGTCGTCGCGACAGCAACCCGAGCAGTTCGCGGGCGTGCACGTCACCACCGCCGGCTTACCGTCGGGCCCCACCGGCGCCTGCGCATCGTCCTGGGCGAAGCCCTGTACGATGCAGTCTGCCGTAATCGGATCGACCTTCTCGGCGACGACGCGCGCGATGACGTCACGCGCGCACACCGTGAACTTCGCCCGGCAGCCGGTCTGCCCGGTGCACTCGTCGTCGACTTCCTTGGCGATCTCCTCCGAGTACGGCAGCACGGCGAGGCCGGCCGACTTCGACCCGCGCTTGTAGAAGTTCGTCACGCAGTCCGCCAGCGACGGCGCGCAGTACATGCAGAAGTCCTCGGCGAGCGTCTTGTGCGCCGCGGTTGCGACCGCGCCGTTCTGCGCGCGCGACACACACGTCGCGACGCCGCAGATGCCCGACTCGAGGCAGTCCTTCGCCGCAGCGACGGTGGCCGGCGCGAGCGCGGCATCGAGCGCCTTGCAGTCGGTCGCGAGCTGCGCGTCGCACGCGGTCGGATCCTTGCACTTCGTGCCAGCGCCCTTCGCGTCGGCGCAAAAATCCTTCGCTCCGTCGGTCGTGGTGCTCGAGCTGCAGCCGCCACCGACCGCGATCGTCCCCAGGAGCACGCACGCGAGAAGGGTCGTCGCCGTAGCCGAGCTCGCGAAAGTCACACCGGTATTTGTAGCACGCCCTACTTCTTGCTGCCCCCGCCGAAGCTGCCGTCAGTCCCTGGATCGGGCGTGTCACTACCGCCGGTGGGCTTCGTCGGCGCGCGCTTGCTTTGAGGCTTCGCGGCGCCCTTCGTCGCTTGTGCGGACGACGATCCGAACATGCCGTTTTCGTCCTTCGTCGGTGCCAACGGCGTCGCCTGGGCGGTCGGCACCGGAACCGGCGCCGGGGGCGTCGACAGGGAGTCGAACGAGTCCGACTTCGACGGCGCCTTCTGGTCGAACCTCTGCGCGGAGTCGAACGGCGCGGGCGCCGGCGTCAGGTTGCTCGTCGGCTGCGCCGAAGGAGGTGCCGTAGGTGC
>JAYTOQ010000857.1:0-2520 GCA_043747665.1 Polyangiaceae bacterium
TGGGCGATCTGCTCGAGCGTCTCACCGAAGCGAACGACGTAGCGCTCCATGACGGGCTGCTCGCGCTTCGCCTTCGCGAGGTTCTGCGTGCAGCCGCCCGCCTTCCCCGCGGGGACTTTTACTGCCCAATCATCTTGCGCACCGGCGCCGGCGGCAGCAGAGCCTGCCGGGGGCGTACGCGACGCGCGCAGCTCGGGGTTGAGCTGCTCGACCTCCTTGGTCGTCACGCCGCACGCCGTCGCGACGGTGGCGAGCGCGATGCCCGGGCCGACAGGGACGTCCTCGCCCTCGAGCGGCGGGTCGACCGTCACGTCCTGGTAACCGAACGCGGCGAGGTTCCTCGCCACGATCGCCGCCGCGAGGATCTTCGGCACGTACAGCGTGGTCTCCCACGGGAAGGAGCCTTCGAGCTTCGCGAGCGCCCAGTAGTCGTTGGTGTTGTAACGACGAACGGCGGAGAGGACGCCGCCGTAGCCCATGTTGTAGCCGGCCATCGCGAGGTCCCAGCTCCCGAAGCGGCGATAGAGATCGGCGAGGAAGTCGGCCGCGGCCTCGGTCGACGCCGGGAAGCTCATTCGCTGATCGACCCAGCGATCCTGGGACAGCCCGTAGATCTTCCCGGTGTCGGGCATGAACTGCCACAGTCCCATGGCCCCGACCGGCGAGCGCGCGATCGGCTCGAAGCCGCTCTCGATCATCGCGAGCCACGTGAGGTCCTCGGGGAGGCCCTTCTTGCGGAACACTTTGCGGATCGACTCGCGGTAGCGACCGGAGCGACGCAGCCAGGTGGTGAGCGTCGAGCGCCCTCGCGGATCGTCCTTGAAGAACTCGAGGTACTTCACGACGCGAGCGTCCCAGCGGATCGGCAAGTCCGGCATGTCGAGCTTCGACAGCCAGGTCATGTCCTTCACGCCGTCCTTCGCAGGAGGCGCGCTGGCGGGGGGCACCGGCGACAGACCGGAGGCATGGACGCGCGGGCGATCCTCACTCGTCGCGACGGGGAACGGCAGCTCCTGCGGCCACTGCAAGCCGAGGCTCGGGGAGGCGGGAGAGAACAGCTCACGCTCGGCGGCATGCAGCGCGCGGAGCTCCGGCGTGTCGGCGCCGGCCGACGTATCGTCGAGCGTCGGACCGCCCGCGACCTGACGGCGGACATACGTGTCCTGCGCGCGCCCCGCGCTCTTCGCCGATGACGATGACGATGACGCGTTCTTGCCGTTGGGCGTCGTCGCGCCGTGCCCGTTCTTCGCGGCCGCCGACGGTGACGACGCCGGCTTGCTTGCGGGCTTTGCGCTCGGCGCCTGCGTCGTCGTCGTTGCCCCCGGGGGCGCAGCCGTAGCGGGCGCGCTGGACCCGCCAACGAAAGCCGCCACGGTCACGACAAAGGCGATCGGCAGGACGCGGCGACGACGGTGTCCCATGTCGGGAGCATTCCCACTTCAGCAAGCGCGCGTCAAATTCGCAGCGCACGCCTTTATTTTGGCCATTTCCCGCTCAGCGCTTCAGCCAGATCGTCTTGGTCGGGTCGCGCTGCGCCGAGGTCGGCGCGTGCGCGCCTGGCGCGTCGATGAACTCGAGCCCGTCGACCGGCTTCGCATCGGTCGACGCCGTCGCGGCGTTCGTCGACGAGGCTGCCGGCGCACGCGCCGAGGGCGGAGTCGCCGCGGGGTTGGCGCCGAGATCGGTGTCCTCACCCTCGCCGCCGGGCAGCGCAGGGAGGAGCGCGACGTCGAAGCCCACGGGCACATGGTAGATCTCGGTGGTCGGCGGGTAGAAGTCGGTCGCTTCTTCCTTCTTGCTCGTGCCGTCCGGGTACTTGAGCAGCCGCGATCGCTTGATTCGGTAGCCCTTGATGCCGTGCTGCTTCACGAGGACGGTCTTGCCCGAGAGGCTCGGCTCCTCGACCACCTTGCGCTTGTACGCGACGGTCGAGACGAGCTCGCGGCCGAACGCGACGTCGACGGGGCGCATCTTGCCGAGGAGCTCGATGCGCAGCTTGTTGCCGTCGGTCTTCGCGTGGACCACCACCGGGAACGGGTGCGGGTTGCGGACCTTGAGGTCGACGCTCGGGAAGACCACGGTGGAGTCGAGCCCCATCGGGATGTACGCGCTGGGCCGCGAGTGCGGGAGCCGCTCGAGGACGTCGAACCCGGCGAAGAAGGCCGCGGCATGGAACGTCGACGCGGCCTGGCAGGTGCCGCCGCCGACGCCCTCGACCATCTCGCCCTTGAAGATCTCCCAGCTCTTGGCAAAGCCGTTCGACTCGCTGCGCTCGCCGACGACGGTGTTGAAGCTGATCATCTCGCCGGGCGAGATGACGAGGCCGTCGAGCTTCTGCGAGGCGTTGTCGATGTTCTTGCCGCGGCGCTTCTGCTCGCCGCCGCGCGAGAAGAACGTCTCGTACTCGGCGAGCACCGTGGAGATATCGAGGTTCTTCAGGAAGGCCGCCGAGATTCGCGGCGCGAACGTCGCGATCGGCAGCTCGACACGCTCGCTCTTCCCACCGCGCGCATGCCGCTC
>JAYTOQ010000858.1:0-2598 GCA_043747665.1 Polyangiaceae bacterium
GACAGCCTGCGCCTCACGACGACGGAGGCATTCCGCGCGGCGCATGGCTACTACGAGCGACGTGGCTGGGTGCGCGAGAGCAGCGACGGCGCCATGCCGATCATCTACGGGCTCCGTCTCCGCGAGCTCCCCGCTCAGGTCCCGGCGCACCTGTTTCCGCCGATCCCCCGGCTCCTCGAGGCGATCCTGGTGATGCTGGAATGGGCAACGAGTCACCTCGCACGTGTCGAGGCACGGCGCGCCCCAAGGTCTGTCTGTCGCGAAGCCCGACGTCAGGGACCGTGAGATACGTGCTGGTGTCGAGGAACGTCGGGACCACGTCGAGCAGCAGCACGCCGGAGCTGTCGCGCACGCGGAAGGCGTGACCCTCCGAGCACCCCACGTCGGCGGTCGTACCCGGCGCGATCATCTGCGGCTTGCCGGTCTCCTTGCCGTCGAAGTCCACGCGCATGAGCGCCACCGGCTCGGTGCTTCGTTCGTTTCGAACATGGAGCATCGCGGCGCGACCGCCTCCTCGTGTGCACTCCGGAGGCGGAGCTTCGGGGATTGACGTGTCGCCTTCGTGCACGACGACGAGCGGAAGCTCGGTGCGCGTTCCCTCCCAGTACTTCTCGCGATCCTGCGCGCCTGCGACGCGGTTCGGCTGGAGCTCGCCGAGCACCCGCCGGGTCACGTGATCGCGAACGCGAAAGACGTGCCCCTCCCAGGTGTCCTGCCAGAAGGTGGCGCCTGGCCCGACCATTCCGCGGAAGACCTCGTGGCAGGATTCGTCGACCCAGAAGACGTCGAGCGCCGCCTCCGAGCAGCGCGTCTTCAACGCGAACGTGACCGACTTCCCTGGCTTCGGCGCGGAGCACTTACTCGCCGCGACGGCCACGACCGAAGCGCATAGGTCGGCCGGCGCTGCCACTGCGGCCGGAGCCGCCGCCGGCGCGACCCGGGCGGCGGGCGTCGCGGGCGCGACGCGCGGCGGTGCTTTCTCCTCGATGGGAACGCGCGGCTCGGCGATCGACTCTCGACCGCGCGTGCTCGCGGCTCGTCCGAGCTCGTAACCGCCGCCGAGACCGATCGCGCCCGCCACGACGGCAGCAGCGATGGCGGCCTTCACGGTGATCAGCGTCTTCGCGGCGACGAGCGCGCCGTTCCCTGCGGCCGCGGCGTTCAGCGCGGTGCCGAGCATGGTGTCGAGCTGTGCCATTGCCTGGGCCTTTGCGTCGGGTAGAGGGGCGCCGTTCTCGACCGTTCCCGGTGAGATCGTGATCGATCGCCGCTCCGGTGACGTGGATGCTCTTCTCCGCCGCGCCCACTCCGTACTCGTCACCGACGGCGTGCCACCAGGCGCTTGCGATCGATGCATCGCTTGAACGCGAAGAGGTCGGAGGCGAGCGTGTCGTTGGCCGCGAGGATGGTGACGAGCGTCATCGGAGCGAGGACGTGTCCCGCACCGCCGTCGCCGCCCGGGGGAACGAGCTGCGGCCACGGACGATGCTCGGCGGGCGCGAAGCGCGGCGCCGCCTCGACCGAGCCCGCAGCATCCGGCGGCAGGTCACGCACGACCCCGGCCTCGTCGCTCGCCGCGCCAGGGCTCGGCACCGCGCCCTCGTTTTCGCCGCCGCTGCACGCAGCGGTCACGACGGACGCGATGGCCCCGATTCCGAAGGCGGCGAGGCGATGCTCGAGCTTCACACCCGTAGATGGTGCGAGCTCGCGCGTTTGATCGACCCGCGCGGACGATTTCTCCGAGGTCAGCTCTTCTTCTTCGAGGGCGCCTTCTTGGCGGGTGCCTTCTTCGCGGCGTTCGGCTTCGTCCGGGGCTTCGACGGCGGCGCTTCGCTCGCCGGCGGCGGGCTCGTCTCCTCCGCAGCCGGCGTCGCAGACGGCGCCGGCGCGGCGGGCGGTGCCGGCGTCGGATCCACCACGGCGACGGCCAGCGCGACGCGCGCGTCCGGGGTCGTGCTCTCGTCGGTCAGCTGTGCGACCTCGCGTGCGATGAGCTCCGCCTGATCCTTGTTCTTCTCGGGCTCGTGGACGAAGCGGACCCGGCCTTTGCCGTCGACGATGAACGTGGCCGGCATCGAAGTCACGCTCCAGCGAAACATCAGCGAGTGATTCTCGTCCCATGCGATCGGGAACGAGAGCCGCTGCTCTTTCGCAAACTCCGCGGCGCCGCTGGACGTGTCGTCGACCGAGACGCCGATCACCTCGACGCTTCCGCCGCTCCGGTTGCGCAGCTCCTCGAGCTGGGTGAGCAACTTCTTCGAGGGCTCGGACCAGGTCGCCCAGAACTCGACGACGGTGACTTTGCCGGTTAGCGAGCTGAGGGAGACCTCACCTTTTCCGTTCAGCGACTGGATCGAGAGATGGGGGGCAATCTTACCCACCTCGCCCGGCCCCTGCGAGGCGCTCAGAGCGCCGCCACAGGCTGAAATCATGAAGGAAAAGCCGATGAAGGCGAGTGCTCGGAGGGGGAGGGATAACATGGAAGAACCTCGGGTCGTGCGCCCGAACTAGCCACCAGCAAGATGCGTGCACACATCCACCCCTAATGACGCACCACTTTGCGACGCGGTGGATGCCGCCGGTTCGGGTGGTCCAGTA
>JAYTOQ010000859.1:0-9065 GCA_043747665.1 Polyangiaceae bacterium
CGCCCGTTTCTGCGCTGGAAAACGTGACAAAAAGGAGTTCGCCGTGATCATCGGAGTGCCCAAGGAGATCAAGACCCGCGAGTACCGTGTCGGCATGACGCCGGCGGGAGTGCGCAGCCTCACGTCGCGCGGTCACAAGGTCCTCGTCGAGAAGGGCGCAGGGCTCGGCGCGAACATCCAGGACGCCGACTATGTCGCCGCCGGCGGCCAGATCGTCCCGACCGCCGCCGAGGCGTGGGCGGCGGAGATGGTCGTCAAGGTCAAGGAGCCGCTCCAGTCGGAGTACGGCTTCTTTCGCGAGAACCTGATCCTCTACACGTATCTCCACCTCGCTCCGGAGCCCGAGCTCACGAAGCAGCTCGCGGAGAAGAAGGTCATCGGCGTCGCGTACGAGACGATCGAGAACGATGACGGCACCCTCCCCCTCCTCCGCCCCATGAGCGAGGTCGCGGGCAAGATGGCGGTACAGGTCGGCGCGAACGTCCTCCAGAAGGAGCACGGCGGTAAGGGTGTCCTCCTCGGCGGCGTGCCCGGCACGCGTCGTGGTCGCGTCGTCATCCTCGGCGGCGGCGTCGTCGGACGCAACGCGGCGACCATCGCGGTCGGCATGGGCGCGCAGGTCACTGTGCTCGACGTCTCCGCGACGACCATGTCCTATCTCGAGGACATCTTCGGCGGCGCGGTCGAGACGCTCTACTCGAACCCCTTCAACATCGAGATGGCCGTGCTCCGCGCCGATCTCGTGGTCGGCGCCGTCCTCGTGACCGGCGCCCGCGCGCCGAAGCTCGTGACGCGCGAGCTCATCTCCAAGATGGAGAAGGGCAGCGTCGTCGTCGACGTCGCGGTCGACCAGGGCGGCTGCATCGAGACGTGCCGTCCCACGACGCACGACAACCCGACCTACGAGATCGACGGCGTCGTCCACTACTGCGTCGCCAACATGCCGGGCGCGGTCGCGCAGACCAGCACGTGGGCGCTCACCAACACCACGATGGCGTACGCGTTGAAGATCGCCGACCTCGGCATCGTCGCTGCCGCCAAGGCCGATCGCGCGCTGCTCAAGGGCATCAACACGTACGGCGGCCACGTCACGTACGAGCCCGTCGCGCAGGCGCACAAGATGGAATACGTCCCGGTCGCCAAGCTCCTCGGCTAGGCGCGAAGCGCCACGCGCGCCGCTACGCAGAGCGCCTGATTTTCAGGCTCTCTGTCGTGCGTGTGCGCGTGCGCGCTCGCTCGCGATTCAGCGAATGACCGGCGGGACGTAGATCTTCGTCACGTTCGCGCCTCCCACGAACGAGTACGAGCCCGCGCGCCCGTAGCCGTACGCGGTGATGCCGAACGGCTTGTCGCCCACCATCGCGTGCGGGCCGGCCTGGAGCGGGCACGTCCTCGACTCGTAGTCCGTTCCGGCGACGGTCCCCATGACGCGCGCCGCACACGAGCCCGGGATCGGCGCGCCGTCGATGGTGACGTTCGTGCCCTTCGGCATCGAGATGACGATGTAGCTCGTGTCCCACGATTTCGGCGAGGCGAAGAGGTAGTTGCGGCGAAACTGATCGACGGCGGGAAAGATCGTGAGCGACGGGTCGCCGGTGTACGGCCCGTCGACCTGCTCCTGCGACACCAGGATTTGCGCGACCGCGACCGGCTCGCTCGCCTCGAGCACGAAGTCCTTCTGCGCCCAGGTCTCCTTGACCTCGCCCGGAGCGAGCGTGAACGAGTCGTTCGGCGGCGGGAGATTCGTCTTCACCGTGGCGGTCGTCGCGACGCCCATGATGCGGATGACGTCGGGCTCGATGTAGCCGCCCACCGAGCGCACGGCGCTGTGGGGAACCGCGAACTTCTTGCCGTACGACTCGACTGGAAAGAGCTGCTCCTCGAGGTGATCGAGGCAGCACGTCCCGCCCCCGCCCGCCGGCTTCGGGATGTCCTTCGTCATGTTCGGCGCGCCCGAGAGCTCCGTACCCGTGAACACCACGACTGGCTTGTCGGCGATCACCGTGGAGCCGGAGAAGTCGCCGGGCAGCCCGTCGGACTCGAGGTTGAAGACGTCGAACGGTCCGAGCTTGACCGTGACCTCTCCGTCCTTCGCGAGGGCCGGATAGCCAGGAGCCCCGACGGTGGGCGTCGATGTCCTGATGGTGACGTTCGTGTCCGACTCCACGCCGACGACGGTGATGTACGCGCGGCTGATCGGCGAGCCGAGGACCGAGAACGGGTTGCCGGTCGGATACGAGAGAACGCGATGCACCTTGCCGAGGCCGTTCTTCGGAATGAGCAGCGAGCCGTCGTTCGAGAACGTCTGCGCGAGC
The DNA here is from genome assembly GCA_043747665.1 of Polyangiaceae bacterium. Lineage (GTDB taxonomy): Bacteria > Myxococcota_A > Polyangia > Polyangiales > Polyangiaceae > Labilithrix. The sequence continues at coordinate 2,316 of JAYTOQ010000859.1, forward strand.
GCGTTGAGCTGGTAGACGACCACCGGCGCGTTGGACGTGATGCGGAACGCACGCGACGAGAGGACCGTGCCGGCCCCCTCGTTCTTGCCCATGAGGCTGCCGTCGACCTCGCGCGTCGGCATCGAGACGGTCTCGACCTGGCCGCTCGCGATGAGGAGGTGCTGCACGGGCGTGATCTGCGCGGGCTGCCCGGGCGCCGCATCGTTCTGCTCGATGACGACGTCGGCCGGCTGACCACCGGGATTGGCGATGACGACGCCCCACGGCGCGCCGGCCGCGTCGTTCGTGAAGTCGTATTCCTGGTCGAGGTCGACCGCCCAGAACTCGCAGCCGACGTTCGAGCCTTGCGTCGCGACGGCGTCGCAGCCGGACTTGCAGGCGCCGCCGACGCACGCCTGATCTGCGCCGTAGCAGTCGCCGAGCTTCTCGGTGGAGGCCCCCCCGTCGGCCTCGCACTTGAAGATCTCCTGGCCGACGCAGATCCGTCCGTCCACGCAGGCCTGGCCCTGAGAGAGGCTCGGACCGCCGCCGAGCGGGCCACCGCCACCTCCGTCCGGATCGGCGTCGAATCCCCGCTTCGCGGTCGACCCGCAGGACACGGCGACGACGGCAGCGAATGCCAGGAACAGGCCCGATCCCTCGATCTTCCGCATAGCTGGGACACTAGAGCTTTTGCTCTAATTTGCCAGTCCAGCGACGCTTTCAGAAGCCGATCGCCGCCAGCTCCGACCCGGGGTGCAGATTCGCGGCGATCTTCTTCGCCCTGCGGAGCAGCGCCGCGAGACGCTCGCCCGTGGCCTCGTCGAGACCGCTGCCGGCGCCGGCGAACGTGGAGTCGTCGATCCGCGCGACCGCGATGGTGGTGGCGGCCTTGAGCAGGACCCCGCCGTCACCCTCGTAGAGCCAGAGCTGGAACTGCACGACGTTGTCCTGGTCGAACAGGTCGAACCACTCGACCGTGTGCTCTGCGAACGAGCCGAGCTCACCGGCGAAGAGCGTCTCTGGGGCGGTCGTGAGCGCTCGCTCGAGCGTGACAAGCGGCTTGCCGCCGCGAAACCCCAGGATCGCGACGAACTGCTTCTTGTCCGTGGGCGTGAGCTTCGACTTCGCGAGCCAGGAGACGTCTCGCTCGATCGTGAACGTGCGTCGGTTCGCGAAGCGGAGGCTCGTCACCGCCCTCAGGAGCTTCGTGGTCGCCGCCAGCTCGCTCTTCATCGATCGCAGTGTACGCTCCTTGCCGATGGCCGAACCTGGCGCGGTGGCAGAGGAGCTCGTTCGCGACGTGGATCTCCTCTGTCTCGATGCCGGCAACACCGTCATCTTCCTCGATCACGCCCGGCTCGCAGCGCTCGTGCGCGCCGCCGGCTGCGACGTCCTCGCCGAGGAGCTCGTGCGCACGGAGGGCGAAGCGAAGGCGCTCGCCGAGACGGGCAGCCTGCTCGACGTGCCATGGAAATATCGCGAGCGTCCCGGCGCTGTCGGTTGGGGCCGCATGGTCGGCACCATCGCGCTGCGCGCAGGCCTCGACACCGCGAAGGTCCCCGAGCTGCTCGATGCCGCGTGGCCGATCCACGAGAAGACCAACCTCTGGTCCAAGGTCCCCAAAGGCCTCGGCGCTGCGCTCGATGCCATGCGCGCGCACGGCGTGAAGGTGGCGATCATCTCGAACTCGGAGGGGATGCTCGATCGCCTCTTCACGGATCTCGACGTGCTCAGGCACTTCGATCTGGTCGTCGACAGCGGCCGGGTCGGCGTGGAGAAGCCCGATCCGCGCATCTTCCAGATCGCGCTCGAGCGCTTCGACGTCCCGGCATCGCGCGCGCTTCATCTCGGCGACATGTTCGCCACCGATGTCCTCGGCGCGCGCGCCGCCGGCATTCGCACGGCGCTCATCGACCCCTACAAGCACTACGCCGGGCGACATGCGGAGGTCCCGCGTGTGCCCGGCGTCGTGGAGGTGGCGCGCGCCATCGAGGCGCTGCGTACCGGCTGAACGAATCAGCGAGCCAGCGAACTAGAAGCCGCAGCTGCCGCTGCAGTACGAGGTCAGGCAGCTCTTGAGACCCGCATAGGCCGAGACGCCGGCGGGGTACGAGCTCTGGCAGCTCGAGACGCAGCTCGACGTGGTGCACGCGTCGGCGCACTGCGCGAGGTAGTAGCAATCGGTGCTGCCGCTGCACGTCGAGTAGTACGACGAGCACTGGGCGTTGACGGCGTTGCTACGGCACGTGCTGCAGGTCCCGGTGCTTCCCGAGCTGCTGCTACTGCCGCTGCACTTGCCCGAGTAGCAAGACTGACTGGTCGAACACGCGTTGCCGCACGCGCCGCAGTTGAGCCGGTCGTACGAGACGTCCGTGCACGTGTCGCCGCAGATCTCCTCGGAGGCCGCGCAGCCCTGGAACGACGCGCTCTCGGTGGAGAGCGTGACGAGCTCGAGCCAGCCATCCGGCTTCACGCTCGTGAGCTGAAGCGTGCCCTTCGCGTGCTTGTCCTTTTTCACGTTTCGCTTCTGGCGCGCGACCGAGATGGAGAGCGACGAGCTGCCGGTTCCGCTGCCCGTGCCCGTGCCCGTCGAGAGCGTGTCGTTGACGAGAGCGGCCTTCACGACCGAGCGCGGGACGTCGAACTTGCCGAGCGAGTCCTGCACCTTGCACGTCGCGGTGCCGCCGGCGCCGCTGAGGCTGATGATGATCGTGTCGTTCGCGGGGACCCACGCGATGGGCAGCGCGCCGGTGCCGAAGATGTCCGACTTCGGGATCTTCGCGAGGGACGGCTTCGTCTGGAGGAACGTCGTCGCGGTGAAGGTCTCGTCGAATTTTTCGAAGCCGGCCTCGGTCGCGCCGGAGGCTTGCACCTTGAGCTCGGCGCCGCCGAGGAAGGGCGCGCCCTGGCCGGTCGACTCGAACTGGTAGGGCGGGTACATGGTGATCGACGTGGTCGTGCCGCTGAAGGCGATCGGCCCTGCGTCGAAGCTCACCGTCTTGACGCACTCGCCGAGCGTCGTGGTGCCCGTGCCAGTCCCGGTGCCCGTGCCCGTCTTCGCCTGGCAGACCTCGTCGGCGCTGCAGCTCGTCTGGCAGACCGCGAAGGCCTTGCAGACCGGCGAGCAGGACGTGTCGTAGGTGCAAGCTTCGTTGGTGCTGCAGCCGGTGGTGCTGGTCTTGACCTTCGTGCACTTCGGGGCCTTGACGATCTCGCAGCCGTTGCTGAGCGCCGTCTTGCAGGTCTTCGTGAGGAGCGCATCGGGCACGAACGTCGCGCTCACGATCGGCGTCGCGGTAGTGGATCCGCTGGTCCCGCTGGTGCTGTGGGCCTCGCCGAGGATGATGGTGCCGAGCGAGTGCGGCGGCTGAAGCGCCGGATCGTCCGACTCCTCGGGGGCCATGGTGGTCCCGTCTCCGGGCATGCCGGGGACCGCCGGCGCGCCGGCGATTTGGGTCTTCTCGGAGGTCGCGCACGCGACGAAGGCAGAAGCGGTGAGCACGAGGGCGACGGTGGAGAGCAGGCGAAGCTTCATGGGAAGAACAACCTCCGGGCCTCCTCGTACGCCGCGCGTGCCGGTCACCTTCCTCGGTGCACGTGCGCGAGCCGCCTACGTGGGGCGGTGGGTTGACGGACGCGCCCCGGGTTGATTCACCCGCGATCCACGCAAAAATAACGGTGTTCAGCGAGGGAAGATCCCGCCCCTGCGCGACGTACCTGAACCCCGCGCTCAGGGCGCCGGGGCCGTCGAGCGGGCGCGGATGGCGTTGACGGCGTCGCCGCACGCGTCGCGGAGCTCTTCGTCGAGCGCGGATTGCGGCGCCGGCAGCGTGATGGCCAGGTTCAGATCGCACACCAGGATCGTCTTGTGGTCCGCCGTGGGACGGATCGTGAAGACGATCTGCATGTCCTTGATGTTGCCCTTCACGAACTTGCCCTCCACCACCTCTGCGCCCGCCATGCCGGGACGCGCGGTGGAGAAGCGCGTGACGTACCAGATCGTCACGAGGCCCTTCATGATCGGGAGCTGAAAATAGAGGTCGGTCGTGGTCGGCGACTTGTCGACGACGCTCACCTTCTTGAACTTCGGGCCCGCGAGCTCCTTGTAACGAGGAAAATCGAGGAGCCGCGCCTTCACGGAATCGTAGGGCGCCGCGAGGAGACCCTCCGCGTGGCCATAACGCTCGCTCTTTCCCGGCGGCGTCCAGTTCGACCGGATCGGGCCCTGATCCTTCGCGAGACGATCGGCTTGCGCCTTCAGGTCATCGGCGCTCGGTGCGGGCGCGAACGGCCATGCCGACGCATCCGACGCTGCGGCCGGATCCATCCCGGCGGCCGCCGGAGCTGCAGGCGCCGGCACCGGCGGACCCTGACCGTCCTCCACCGACGACGTCGGCGTCGGCGTCGGCGTCGGCGCCAGGGCGCCTTCGGCAGTGGGCGATCCGCATGCGGCGGTCGCGATCGAGAACGACAGTGCGAGCCCGACGGCGAGCCTCGGAGCGATTCCGGTCATCAGGCGCCATGGTAACGTAGCTGCCGCCATGCCGCTCATCGCGATCATTCCCGGCGACGGGATCGGACCCGAGGTCGTCACCCACGCGCGCCGCGCGCTCGAGCACTACAAGGACGACCGCAAGCTGCCGCTCGATCTGTGGCAGCTCGATCTCGGGGCCGATCGCTTCCTTCGCGACGGCACCACGTTCCCGAAGGCGGATGCCGATCGCATCAAGAACGAGGCGAGCGCGGTCCTGCTCGGCGCGCTCGGTGATCCGCGCGTGCCCGGGCTCGAGTACGCGCGCGACATCCTCTTCGGTCTCCGCTTCGGCCTCGACCTCTACGCGAACGTGCGCCCGGTGAAGGCGCTCGCCGATCGCCTCGTGCCGCTCAAGGGTCGCACGGCGAAGGACGTCGACTTCGTGGTGTTCCGCGAGAACACCGAGGGCATCTACGTGAACATCGGCGGCCAGTTCAAGCGCGGCACGCCGGACGAGATCGCGATCAACGAGGACGTCAACACGCGCAAGGGCGTCGAGCGCCTCATCCGCGCCGGCTTCGAGTACGCGAAGGCGCACGGCAAGAAGGTCGTGCACATGGCCGACAAGTCCAACGCCATGAAGCACGCCCACGAGCTCTGGCACCGCTGCTTCTTCGAGGTGGCGAAGGAGTACGCAGGCATCGAGGCCAAGCACGTCTTCGTCGACGCGCTCTGCCTCTATCTCGTCCAGGATCCGCGGCCCTTCGAGGTCATCGTCACGAACAACCTGTTCGGCGACATCGTCACCGACCTCGGCGCCGGGCTCCAGGGCGGGCTCGGCATGGCGGCGAGCGCCAACGTCCACTACGCGGACCCGAAGCGCGTCGCGCTCTTCGAACCGGTCCACGGCTCCGCGCCGCCGCTCGTCGGCAAAGACCTCGCGAACCCCATCGCGGCCTTCCTCACGGTGGGCATGATGCTCGCGCACCTGGGGTGGCCGCAGGAAGAGACGCGCATCGAGTCCATCTGCGCGCGCGCCATCGACACCGGCAACTGCACGCCGGACGTGGGCGGCAACCTCGGAACCAAGGCGGTCGCGGACTGGATCATGAACGAGCTCCGGAATTCGTAGATTTCTGCCAAGGACGCCCTGACGGCAGGGTCTGAGCCACGAACGGATCCATGCCGAGGGCTCGCCCCGGAAGCTGTCTGTCACGCCTGTCTGTCGTGCACGTGTCCTGTCTGTCGTGCACGTGTAAGGAGTCCGGCGTCGCATCGTCACCCGAACGGATGACGTGCGCGGTCAAGGCACCGAAAGCCGAGGAAAGCGGGAACTTTCCTGGCTTCGCTCTGTCTGACCGCTAGTCTGGCAGGGGAAACGTTTGTCCTCGCCGCACGTCCATCTCGAGCTGACACGCGCACGACACGCGACCCGACACGGAGGCATGCGACCAGGATGGGGCTAAAGGGCTGGAATATTGCGGTTCTCGTGGCGATCGGCGCGATCTGGTTCGCCGGTTCGACGCAGCGCGAGAAGCGCGTCGTCGGCGACTCCCAGAGCGATCGCGTAGCGCTGCTCGAGGAGCAAGTCGCCGCCAGCCCCAGCGACATTGCGCGTGTTCGCGACCTCGCCCAGGCGTACCTCGACGCGCGTGCCCCCGGCATGGCGCTCGCTTCCATCGAGCACGCACCTGCCGCGGTCCGGGCCGAGCCGACGGTCGACCACCTCTACGCACGTGCACTCCTCGATCAGGGCCGCTCCGCCGACGCCCTCGCTGCCGAGCGCCGCGTCCTCGCTCGGTGCCTGGACGCAGAAGCCGCCGAGAGCGTTTGCTCCACGTACCTCATCGCATCGGCGACGCGCCGGGCGGAGATCCTCGAGCAGCTCGTCACCCTTGGTGTCGAGGACGCGAACGCGCATCCCGAAGCTTCGAGCCTCGCTTACCACAACGCAACTCGCCAAGTCAGCTTCTCGTCGCGCTGAGGCCGTTGAAGCGCGGTGAATGATCACGGTGTATAGTGCACGCAATTTCGATTGCGTCTCTCGAGTCGCTCTTGGTGGCCCCGTGCAACGGCGCCCCGTATGAACATCGAGGAGGTCCCGTTGAAGCTCTGTCTCGCCAGGAGCGCGCTCGCCGCGCTCGCAGCTTCCGGCACCCTCGCCGTGATGGCATGCACGACCGGCTGTGGAATGCGCTTCGCGTCGCGCCACGCGCACGCCAAGGAGGCCGTCCGTCCGTCCGCCGACGAGCTCGCCGTCGAGCAGCGCCTCCTCACGCAGCCCTTCGCGCTCG
>JAYTOQ010000860.1:0-2105 GCA_043747665.1 Polyangiaceae bacterium
CGCCGTGCTCGCCCACCGGACGCGGCAGCTCGGTGAAGAACGAGACCGACAGCGCACCGAGGCCACGCTGCGCGACGGAGATCAGGATCGCGAGCAGCGGCACGATCGCGATGGCCACCGCCACGCACGAGGCGACGGTCGCCGCGCGCGCCGCGAGCTTGCGTCCCGCGTAGGCGCCGTCGAGATGAGCGCTCATGCGATGTCCGGGTCCTTCGGCGGCGGCGCGATGCGGGCGAGCACCGTCTCCGGTCCGCGCACGCGCGCGACGAGGATGCGCGCGGCCACGTTGAAGGTGAGCGTGACCGCGAAGAGCAAGAGACCGATCTCGGCGAGGGCAGCGACGTGGAGCGCGCTGGTCGCCTTGGCGAACTCGTTCGCGATGACGCTCGACATCGTGTAGCCGGGCGAGAAGAGCGAGCCCGTGATCTCCGGTCGGCTGCCGACCACCATCGCCACGGCCATCGTCTCGCCCACCGCGCGACCAAAACCGAGCAAGATCGCCCCGAAAATGCCGGACTTTGCGTGCGGGAGCACGATGCGCCGCACCACGTCCCAGCGCGTCGCGCCGAGCGCGAGGCCGCCTTCGCGGAGCTCGCTGGGTACGGCCCGCAGGACCTCACGCGACATCGAGGCGATGGTGGGGAGGATCATCACCGCGAGCACCAGCGATGCGGCCAGCAGGCCGACGCCGAGCTTCGGGCCGCGGAACAGGGGCAGGAAGCCGGCATGCGTCTCGAGCGCGGGCTCGATGGTGGTGCGCAGGAGAGGCACGAGGACGATCGCCGCCCACAATCCGTAGACGACGCCCGGCACCGCCGCGAGGAGCTCGACGAGCGCGGCCACCGGTCTTCGCAGAGGCAAGGGGCCGAGGTCGGTCAGAAAGAGCGCGACGCCGATCGCCACGGGCACCGCGAGGAGCAGCGCGCCGAGCGCCGTCACGATGGTGCCGTAGAGAAACGGAAGCGCGCCGAGGTCGCCGTGCACCGGATCCCACCGTTGCCCCAGTACGAAGCCGAAGCCGAGCTCGCGGATGCTCGGCAACGAAAGCTGCAGCACCGACAGCGCAACGCCCACGAGCACGAGGCCGACGACGCACGCAGCGCCGCCGCCGACGGCGACCAGCGCGCGATCGACCCACGCGCGCGATGCGTCGAGGACGTACGGCGCGGCGCTTGACCGGCCGGACCGCGGAGGCGTGCTCGCCGGCGGAGGCGTGAGGAGGGGAGGGTCGTCAGCCGTGGGCTCGCTCATCGATCAACCGCCGGGCGCGGTGGACGCAGGACGTAGTCGAGATCGTGCGCGAAGCTCTGACCGTCGTGCACGGCCCACCTCAGGAACTGCGTGAGCGCCTCGGCGTTGGCGCGACCATGCGCGTCGGCGGGAATCACCACGAAAGACACCGCGGCGATGGGACATGCGCCTTCGTCGGGGGCGTCGAGCAGCACCACCGGCGCATCGGACGACGCGGCTCGTCGCTGGCGCCGAAGTCGACGACGCCGTCCGAGAGCTGGCGGATGCCGGCGCCCGAACCGAGCGACTGGTAGTTCACGCGCACGGAGGGGTCGATGCGCGCGTACTCGGCTGCCCACTTCGAGTAGAGCGGATAGAGATGCGCCCGAATCAAGCGGCGTCCTCCGCTCGGCCCTTGGCTGGCGCGTCGCGCGTCACGTCGTCGCTCGAGGACTTCTCGCGGTTGCGGGTGCTCGCATCGGGGATCTTCACGTCGAAGGTGGTGCCCTTGCCGACGGTGCTGCTCACGTCGATGCTGCCGCCCATCGCCTCGACGAGGTGCTTCACGATCGAGAGGCCGAGCCCGGTGCCGCCCATCTCCCGCGAGCGCCCCGCGTCGACGCGGTAGAATCGCTCGAACAAGCGTCCGAGGTGCTTCTCCTCGATGCCGCTGCCGTCGTCCTCGACGCGCAAGCGCACGCCTGGAACGGGGCCTTCGCTCGGCTCGGCGCGCAAGGTCACCGCGGAGCCCTCGGGGCAGTACTTCACGGCGTTGTCGACGAGGTTGGTGAGCACCTGCTCGAGCGCGCGGCGATCGGCCTCCACCTCGAGGCCCTTCGTCGCCTCGAGCTTGAGCGCGATCTTCCGCTTCTCCG
>JAYTOQ010000861.1:0-2596 GCA_043747665.1 Polyangiaceae bacterium
CGGCAGGACGCCGGACCTCAACGCGGATGCACCGGGCCGACGCCGCGGTGGCAAGAAGCGCGTTTGCAAGTTCTGCGCGGACAAGGCCGTGGTCATTGACTACAAGGACCCGCAAGCGCTCAAGTACTTCGTTTCCGAGCGCGGCAAGGTCGTTCCGCGCCGCATCAGCGGCAACTGCGCACTTCACCAGCGCAAGGTGACGCTCGCAGTCAAGCGCGCGCGCAACATCGCGCTCCTTCCCTTCACCGTCACGTCCTGACGGAGGCGAGCAACATGGCAACTACACTCCAAGTCGTTCTCCAGTCCAACGTCGACAAGGTCGGCGATTCTGGCGAGCTCGTGAAGGTCCGTCCGGGCTTCGCGCGCAACTACCTCATCCCGCGTGGCCTGGCCGTTCCGGCGACGACGGCTGCCGTCAACCGCATCGCGCACGAGAAGCTCGTCGCAGTCGCGAAGGCGGACAAGACGAAGAAGGAGATGCAGGCCTTCGCCGAGAAGATCAACGCGCTGAAGCTCACGCTCTCGCGCTCGGTCGGCGAAGACGACAAGCTCTTCGGCTCGGTCACGTCCAAGGAGATCGAGAACGCGGCCAAGGCCGCGGGCGTCCCGATCGATCGCAAGAAGATGCACCTTGCGGAGCCCCTCAAGGCCCTCGGCACCTTCGAGATCCCGGTCCGTCTCATGACGGACGTGACGGCTACGCTCAAGGTCGAAGTCGTCAAGAAGTAGGTCGGCTAAGTCGAGTCCATTCTCTTGAGTCGTTAGTGACCAGCTAGCGACTACACAACGCCTCAACGCCCCGGTCGCGTGCGTCCTCCCTGCATGGAGTGCCGTACACCGGGGCGTTGCCCATTTGGAGGTTCCACCTGTGGAAAAGAAGTGGGGACCCCGTGCGCAAGCTGTCGAGAACCCCCCGGTCATCGAGGGGCGTGTGCCCCCGCACGATCTCGAGGCCGAGGCCGCGGTCCTGTCAGCGTGCATGCTCGACCCGTCGGCGATGGACAAGATCACCGATCTCAAGCCGGAGTATTTCTACTCCGAGGCCCACCGGCGCATCTTCGAAGCCTGCTTCGAGCTGAAGCAGCTCGGCCACCCCGTCGACGTCCTTCAGGTCCAGAGCTTCCTCAAGGACCGCCAGCGCCTCGCCCAGGTCGGCGGAGCGGGTTACCTGACCGAGATCCTCGATGCGGCGCCGGTCGTCGCGAACGTCGGCGCGTACGGCCGGACCATCCACGAGAAGTTCCGCATCCGGCAGGTCATCCTAGCCTGCCAGCGCGTGTCCGCGCAGGGCTACGTCGACTACGGCGAGCCGCAGGCGTTCATCGACGGCGCGGAGCAGGCCATCTACAACATCGCGCGGACCAGCGCGAAGCAGAGCGTCGAGAAGCTCCTCGACGTCATGAAGAAGTCGTTCAAGCGTTTGAACGACGCGGTCGCGCGCGGCGACCGTATCACCGGCGTCCCAACGGGCTTCGATCGCTACGACAAGCTCACGTCGGGCCTGCACGAAGGCGACCTGTCGATCATCGCGGCACGTCCCGGCATGGGCAAGACCAGCTTCGTGCTCAACATCGCCGCCAACGTCGCGAGCCCGAAGGGGCGGGAGGTCGACGGCGATCCGAACCAGCGCTGGGAAGAGGGTGGGGTAGGCTGCGTGGTTTTCTCGCTCGAGATGCCGCGCGAGCAGCTCGCCAATCGTATGGTTTGCGCCGAGGCGCGCGTCGACGTGAGCAAGATGCGCACGGGCTATCTCAGCCCGCAGGACTGGAGCAAGCTCACGCAAGCCGCGAGCTTCCTCGGCAGCCTCCCGATCTGGATCGACGACTCGCCGAGCCTCTCGATCATCGAGCTGCGCGCCAAGGTGCGCCGTCTTCAGGCCGAGTTCGATACGCGCGATGAGGAAGGACGCAAGATCAAGAAGATCGGCTGCGTCATCATCGACTACCTCCAGCTCATGAAGGGACGCGACGGCGTCGCTTCACGCGAGCAGGAGATCAGCGAGATCTCCCGAGGCTTGAAGGGCCTCGCGAAGGAGCTGGAGGTGCCGGTCATCGCGCTCTCGCAGCTCAATCGCGCGGTCGAGACGCGAAGCGAGAAGTCGAAGCGGCCGCTCATCAGCGACCTCCGCGAGTCGGGCGCCATCGAGCAGGACGCCGACAACATCGTCTTCATCTACCGCGACGACTATTACAACCGCGACGATTCTGCCGAGCCGAACATCGCGGAGCTCATCATCGCGAAGCAGCGCAACGGGCCGACCGGCACCTCGAAGGTGCGTTTCGACCGGCAGTGGACGCGCTTCGACAACCTCGCCGAAGGCGAATACGAGGACTCGCCGGAGTAGCCGAGCAGCTCGCTCCGAGCGACTGCTCGTCGCTGCGGCAGGCATCGGCGTTGACTCGGTGGACACCGCGCGATCGACTCCCGCACGCCGCGCTCTGCGGCCTTGCGAGGTCCGCCCGATCATGTTCCCGCGCTCGTCTCTCGGACCGCCACCGCCGCGCGTCGGCTTGCCGGCTCCGGCACTCCACATGCGCGGCGCGCGCGCCGGACAACCGACGCTCACCATCGCTTCACTCGACGGCCAGCCCGCGGT
>JAYTOQ010000862.1:0-4553 GCA_043747665.1 Polyangiaceae bacterium
GGCAGACGCGAGCAGCGACGCGACGCTCGCCTTCCCGTGACCGAGACCGCGTCGCGCGAGCCAGCGACGATTCGGGTCTTTACCGTCGTGCGACAGGGCCGGGCCACCCCCCCTCCGATCACGAGCGCCGACGATTCGGGTCTTGACGGTCGCAGCTCCGCACGATTTCGCGCGCTTCCGCACGATTCGGGTCCTGACGGTCGCCGCCGCGGCGTCTAGCTCGGGAGCACCGTGCCGATGCGGAAGAAGACCTCGCGGCGCGTGCCACAACGCGGGCACGTCACGTGGACGACGCGGAGGCGGCGCTCCGGCTCGCTCCCCTCGCCCTTCAGTGTGACCGCGATGTGCTCCTCGACGCGAAGACGCTGCTCTCCGCATGCGGCGCACGGCATGTTCGAGGCATGCGGCTCGATGATCGAGGCGCTCGTCACTTCGATCGGTCGGTCCGATGCGCCGCCCGCCTCCAGCGCCGCGAGCTTCACGCGCACACGCGCCAGCTTTGCCGCATCGCGCGCGGCTTCCCGTCGCTCGGTTCGCGCCCGCTTCACCTTCGCGCCCGCTTCACCTTCGCGCCACCATCGCGCGCGAGCGTAGCACTGTCGCTAGCGAGCCTCCGAGCGCTCGTCGAGGCGCCGCCGGCCGACGGCGGTGAGCATCGCAGTCACGGCGAGGAACGAGAAGCCGAGGATGCCTGGGCTCGTCGACTCGGCAAAGCCCTCGACGATCATGTGCGCCGCTTGCAGCGGTCGGCCTTCGCCGGGCTGCTCCCAGGCGTGACTGGCCGCGTAGAGCGTGGCGCCGAGGTCGGCCGCCGTGGCCGCGAGCGTCGCGAAGAGCACCGCCAGCATCATGCTCTTGATGAAGCCGAGCGAGCGCCGCTCAGCGCGTACTGCGAAGTAGAACGAGGCCGCCAGCCCGAGCAGCCCGAAGACCAGGATGAACAACATCGGAATCACGCCGCCGTTACGTATCAACGTCCACATGCGGTCATGAACGCCGCTCCGGGGCCGTTGTGACAAGCCTTTTTCGGATCATTTTCCTTGTCACAGCCCCGCGCGTCAGGCGTTCTCGTGAGCGTGACCGACGAAGCACCCGATCGCGAGCTCGTCGACCGCCTCCGGCGGGGTGACGCCAGCGCATTCGATCGCGTGTATTCTACATACCACCCGCGGCTGTTCTCGTTCCTCTTGCGCCTCAGCGGACGGCGCGACACCGCCGAGGACCTCGCGCAGGAGACGTGGCTCAAGCTGGCGAAGACCGCGCCCGGCCTGCGCGAGGACACCACGCTCGCGCCCTTCCTCTTCACCATCGCGCGCAACGCGTTCATGAGCCATCGCCGCTGGGCGGTGCTGGATCTCAGCCGGATCGTCACGTTCGGGATCGAGGCGATGAGCGCCACCAGCAACGAGCCGAGCCCCGAGACCCACCACGAGCGCGCCCGCGCCATCGCGCTGCTCGAGGCTGCGCTTCAGAGCCTGCCCGTCGCTGCCCGCGAGGTGCTCCTCCTGATCGGCGTCGAAGGCATGGAGCAGGAGGAGGTCGCGAGGGTCCTCGGGCTCTCCTACGATACGTTGAGGCAGCGCCTCAGCCGCGCGCGCGCCCAGCTCGCGGAGTCCATGGAGACGCTCGACAGGAAGCAGAATGCGATCGCCGCCAGGCGACGTACCAATCGTGGAGAGAGCACATGAGCGACCCGCCCATCGATCCGCTGCTCGCCGCCTTGCGCGAGCTTCCTTCCTTCGCCGCCGCGGGCGCCGGCGAGGACCGCGCTCGCCGCGCAGCGCGCGCCGCCTACGTGCGGAGCTTCGAAGGCTCGGCGTGGCACACGTCCGCCGCGGGGTTCTTCGGCAAGGCGGCGGTGCCGGTGGTTCTCGCCGGGATCGTCGGGCTCTACATGACGTGGGCGATCGCCGCGGCGACTGCGCTGGTGCATTAATCCCGCCAGGGGGGATCGCCGCAAGGACCACCCAGCCCGGGCCTCGACGGCAGCGTCCCGACGAACGGCAGCGAGGCCGCCTACGACCCGTCTACCGGCGCATTCGGCCTCTTGTATCAGGCGATCATCGGACCCTTCGCCGACACGCACCACTACGAGATGCGGCGCGCGCAGCTGCCGAGGAGCGCGACGGCGTTCTCGGCGCCCGAGCACGTCGAGGACCAGCGTGACGACACGCACTCGCCATCGACGCCCGGCCTCGCGATGGCCAACGGCAAGGTCTACACTCGGGCTCGCGTACGTCCGCCAGCCCTGACTTCGCGGCTCCGGGAGCCGAAAACGTGACCGCAGCCGGGCTGAGTGCCACGATCCGATGGTGATCCAGCTAGCGCATCCTCCATTCACCCACGCCTTTGGCGCGGACCCCTCGATCGTCGAACGTCTCCTCGCGATCATGGACCAGAAGAATCACTGGGCCTGGTCGTCCTTCACGCGGCCGCAGCTCTCGCGGGCTCAGCTCCTCGTTCACTTCCGCCACGAGTACGCGACGTACGTGCGCGATTTCCCGGTGCTGCTGTCGCGCGCGCTCGGTCAGGTGCCCGACCTCATCGACGTGCGCCGATCGCTCTCCGAGAACATCTACGAGGAGCAGACCGGCGGCCTCTCGAAGTCGGCGCCGCACCCCGAGCTGTTCCTGCGCATGATGGAGGGCCTCGGCTTCGCACGCTCGCAGTTCGAGGCGAAGGCGCTGGATGCCGACCTGCATCCCGCGGCGCGCAGCTATCGCGACTGGCTCAGCGAGAAGGCGGCGGCGGCGCCATGGCAGGCGGCGACGGCGCTCCTCACCATCTTCGTCGAGGGCAGCGTCAACGAGCGCGCCGAGCTGATGGGCACGTACGTCCGCGCGAAGGGCGATGCGGCGGTCCTTCGGCATCCCCTCGTCGTCCACTACGGCTGTCCGCCTGCCGCCATGCATCTCGTGCGCGCGCACGGCGACGTCGAGGGCGGTCACCGTGGAGACGCGTGGCGCATCGTGCTCGATCACACGAAGGACGAGTCGCTCGCGAAGGTGGTCATCGACACGTGCATGGACGGCCTCGCGCGCTGGCATCGCTATCGCGACGGCGTCGCGGAGCTGATGGGCCTCGTCCGCGACAACGCCACTACCGCGCCTCCGCCGGTGGTGGCCCGCTCGGCGTAGCGCGCGCGTGCGCTCAGAGCTCGGCGCTACTGCGGTACGGACCGCCGCCGCCCTGAGCGCCGCCGCGTCCCCAGCGTCCGAACGCGCCACTCGCGACGAGGTCGGCGAGCCGCTCGCGCTGCTTGGGATCGAGCACGGCGTGGATGCGCTTGAGGGCGGAGGCGAGCGCGTCCTTCATCTTTTCCGACGTGGCATCGACGCGCGCGCTGACCGCTTCGAAGGCGGCGGCGTCGAACGTCTCGCCCGCGACCGACTTGCCGAGGCTCTCACGCGTCTCGAGCATGCCGGACTTCGCGTCCTTGGCGCGATCGCGGAGGTCTTCGATGGCGGCACGGATCTCGCGCTCCTGGCCGGGCGTCGTGTCGACGCGCGCGAAGAGCATGCGGAGCCAGAAGCTTCCGCCGATGCCGCCGCGGCGGCCGCCTCCTCCACAGTGACGTCCCCAACCGCGGAAGCCGCGACCGCCGCCGCCGCGCCGGAGGATCAGCCGCCTCACCAAGGTCACCACGCCCACGATTCCCGCTGCGATCGCGATCGAACAAAGTGCCATCGTCGTTCCTCCTCGGTGCCTTTGCGCCTGCTCGTACCGATGCCTGGCGGGGTGGCCATGGTCGCGCTGGCGAGCGGTAAAGAATCGTAAAGCGCCGCGTGCTAGAGAGTGCGCGATGGCCAGCAAGAAGCCAGCCTCCCCGAAGGCACCCGCGAGACGCAAGACGCCGCGCAAGCAGAAGGCCGAGTCGGCCGGGCTCGATCCGCTGGGTTGCCTGATCGAGGGCACGGACCCCGCGCTCGAGAAGCTCGAAGGCACCATCGCCGACGAGGGCGGCGTCGTGGTCGGTCGCTACAAGGATCCGCTCGGCGGGCACCCCATGCTGTTCGCGATCCTGCCCACCGCGAAGGTCGAGCCCACGCCGTTCCAGCGCGACCTCAGCGACGCGCATCACAAGCGCCTGGCGGAGGTCATCGAGAAAACGGGCCGCTTCCTCGATCCCGTCATCGCCATCACCGCGCCCGAGAAGGTCGCTGTCCGAGGGCCTCAGCCTCGATGAATTCATCGACCGCGAGCGCGCGCGCTCACACGAATACGGCGAAAAAAGCGTGTTCGGCGATGCTCTACCGCCGGCCGACGTCATTCCGGCGAAGCGCGTCCTCGGCTGAAGCGTCAGGGCTCGTGCTTGACCAGGGCGGCGATCGCCTTCTTGATGCCGTCCTTCTGCGGGACGCTGGCGTGCTCGAGCGCGTCGGCGAGGCCGATGCCTGGGAGATGCGCGCCCGCGAGGAGCTTCGGCGGCGCGTGGAGCTCGTAGAACAGCTCCTCGACGATTCGCCGGATCAAGTGCTCGCCGAAGTTCGTGATCTCGGTGTCCTCGTTGACGCAGAGGACGCGATTGGTCTTCTTCACGCTCTCCTTGATCG
>JAYTOQ010000863.1:0-10776 GCA_043747665.1 Polyangiaceae bacterium
GCGCGCATCGAGGCGGTCTACAAGGAGCGCGAGATCTTCCCGTAGGCGCGAAGCGCGTACGATCCGCTCATGCCTTACGTGCGCACGCGGCTCGGCCGCCTCTTCTACGAAGAACGCGGGGAAGCTCGACGAGGAGGCGATCCTGCGATCGTCCTCCTCCACGGCCTGCTGTTCGACGGCGGCATGTGGCGCGGACAGGTAGAGCCGCTCTCCGCGCTGGGGCGGGTCGTCGTCATGGACGGGCCCGGTCACGGCAAGAGCGAGCCGCCGCCGAAGTTCACCATGGAGGAGCACGCGGACGCCCTCCTCGACACGCTCGGTGATCTCGACATCCCTCGTGCCCTGGTGGTCGGTCTGTCGTGGGGTGGCATGGTGGCGATGCTTCTCGCGCTGCAGCATCCCGCGCGCGTCGCCGGTCTGGCGCTGCTCGACACGAGCGCCGAGCGCGAGGATCTGGTCAAGCGTCTCCGCTATCGCGCGTTCGTGGCCATGCATCGGCGCATCGGGATGCCGTACAGCCTCTTCCAGAAGGAGGTAGCTCCGCTCATGTTCGCCGAGCACACGCGGCGCGAGCGACCGGACCTGCTCGAGGCCACCTACCGGCGGACCATGGGCTTCGATCGCGAAGGCGTCGCGCGCGCATCGCTCGCAGTCGTCGTCCATCGCGCGAGCATCCTCGAGAAGCTTGATCGCATCCGTGTTCCCACGCTCGTGATGTGCGGGCGCGAGGATCGCGCGACCCCGCCGGCGAACAGCGAGAACATCGCGCGCGCCATCCCCGGAGCGCGCCTCGTGATGCTCGACGACGTCGGTCACATGTCGACGCTCGAGGACCCCGACGCCGTGAACCAGCACCTCGTGCCGTTCGCGCGCAGCGTCGTCACGTCCTAGGCGAGAGCGTTCGTCACGTCGGTAGCTCGAGCGGCGGCGGGATGCGGCGCAGCCCGAGGAGCGGCGCGAGGCTCGCGGCCACGCGCGCCGCGAGCGTGAGCAGGAGGTCCGTTCTCGCGAATGACATGCGGCGCGACGACGAAGTGCGGGATCTCCACGGCGACGCGCCGCTTCTTTCCGAGGCGAGCGAGCGCCGAATCGACGACGCTGCCGCCTTTGCCTCGCGGCGAGACGAGACGAGACGAGCGCGCGCGGGAGCGCCACGAAGTCGTCGAGCGAGAGGCGCTTCTTCACGACGGGATGACCCTCACGGACCACGCATATGAAGCCGTCGGATACGAGATCCTGCGAGCGGAGCCCGCGCGGCGCATCGGCGTCGCCGAACTGGCCGACGACGCCCATGGCGAGATCGAGACGACCCTCCGCGAGGTCGGCGTTGGCCTGCGCGTCGAGGTTGACGATGCGCACGTCGATGTTCGGCGCCTCGATCCACAGGCGGTGCAAGAGGCGCGGGAAGAGCACGAGCTCCATGTAGTCATTCGAGGCGATGCGAAACTTGCGCGTCGAGAGCCGTGGCTCGAACGGCGCCGGCGACGCGATGAGGCGGCCGATGTCCTCGAGAGCGCGCTCGAGCCGATTGGGCGCATGACGAATGCTGCCTTAGCTTGAGCGTCGACCGAGGAGGTCTTCCCATGTTCGTCATCTCTGGAGTGTCTGGAAACACGGGTTCGATCGTCGCGGACGCGCTGCTCGAGCAGGGCAAGAAGGTCCGCGTCATCGTGCGTGACGCGAAGAAAGGTGAGCCCTGGAAGGCTCGCGGCGCCGAGGTGGCCATTGCCAGCGTCGACGACGAAGCTGCGCTCACCCAGGCGTTCGAGGGCGCGACCGGCGCCTACGTGCTGTCGCCGCCGAACCTCGGGGCCACCGATTTTCTCGCCGAGCGTCGGGCGACCGCCGACGGCATCGGGCGCGCCATCACCAACAGCAAGGTGCCGCACGTGGTCTTCCTCTCATCGACCGGCGCGCAGCACGAGGCGGGCACCGGGCTCATTCGGACCGCGGCGTACTTCGAGCGCGTGCTCGCCAGGACACCGGCGAAGACCACGTTCATTCGCGCCGCTTACTTCCTCGAGAACTGGGCGAGCGTGCTCGGCGCTGCGGCGCAGGGCAAGCTGCCGACGTTCCTCCCGCCGGACCTCGTCACACCAATGGTGGCCACCAAGGACATCGGGCTCGTCGCGGCGAAGGCGTTGCTCGAGCCGCCCAGCGGCAAGAGCGAGATCATCGAGCTCGCGGGGCCGCGCGACTACAGCTCGCGCGACATCGCCGGCGTGCTCTCCAAGATCGTCGGGAAAGCCGTCGAGGTGGACGCCGCGCCGATCGAGGCGGTGACGCCCGCGTTCATCAGCTTCGGCATCAGCCCCAACATCGCGGGGCTGTTCCAGGAGATGTATGCCGGCATCACGAGCGGTCTCGTCTCGTTCGAGGGCAAGGGCGCGCGACAGGTCCACGGCAACGTCGATGCCGAGGCGGTGTTCCGCGGTCTCGGCGCGGCGAAGTAAGCGACGTTCGCCCCGCGCTCAGCGACGCTTGCGGCGCGCGCTCACCATGGCGAGCGCCGCGGCGCCGGCGATCAGGAGGCCGTTCGACGTTCCGGTCTTGCCGGTGGTCGAGCAGCCCGCCGCTGCCTTGCTCTTGCCGGCGAGCTCTGCGTCGCTGGCCTCGGGAAGCTCCTCGGGGTGCGTGGGGATGCTGTGGTTGCCGATGGGCGGCGGCGCGTTCGACGCCGGGGGCGAGCTGCCCTGGCCGAGGATCGCGCCGTCATCGGAGCCGTCCGCGGGCGGGCCCTTCGTGCTCGGCTTCTTCGGGCCGGCATCGGCGCCGGCGTCGTCCGCCGGGGTCGTTCCGTCGCCGGTGGCGCCCGGATCCGCTGCGCCTGCGTCGGGATCAGCCGCGGGGTCGGTGGTCGGATCGGTCGTGGGGTCGGTCGTGGGGTCGGTGGTCGGGTCGGTGGTCGCCGAGTCCGCCGTGCCGGCGTCGGGATCGCTGGCGCCCTGCGTCGTGTCGGCCGTGCCGGTCGCCGGCGCCCAGGCGCCGTAGCTCAGGGCCGTGGCGAAGCGATTCCAGACCTGCGCGTGCAAGCTGACTCCGCCGACGCCGGCCTTGCCGCCGCCAGCTTCGCCGACCCACGGGGTATACGTGTAGAGTGCAGCCGTCGCGGCGTTCTTGGGGATGATGGTGAGGCCGTCGAGGCTGGCCTTCGACTTGCCGCGCGACCAGCCGCTGACGGTGCCGGCGGTGGTGAGCGCCTTGGTCATCGAGCGGCTCATCGTACCGGCGGCGCAGTCGGCCTGAGCGGAGAAGCCGGAGTACTTGGCGGTGCAGACGGCGCCGTCGGCGCAGCCGCAGCCGAACGCCTTCGCGATGGTGGCCGTGCCCGCGGTCGTCTTGCTGACGAGGCCCTGCTCCATCTGAACGCGGACCACCATCTCGATGGGGTTGATGCTGTACGTCTTCGCGGCGTCCACCATGATGGCGGCGGCGGTCTTGCCGTTCTCGGTATAGGTCGCGAGCACGGAGGCGGTGCCCCACGGCGTCTTCTCGAGGAACGTCTGGAGATCGTCGGCGGTCATTGCCTTCCCGTCGCGCATCGAGATGTCGTCGATGACGGCGTTGCGATCGAAGGCGCGGGCGGTGACCTTCGACGAGGTGCCCTGGGTGGCTTCGACCGGCGGGGCCGCGCACGCTGCGAGGAGGCCCAGCGCCACCACTCCGCCGGAGAGACCGAGGAGACCGAGAAGCTTGCGCCCATCCATGAAGAGGGGGCACTGCTACATGTGTGCCACTGTGGATGCCTGGAAAACTAGGGGTTTACCGGAAGCCATTGCCCCCAAGTCATCGAAAATAGGTGGGCCGCCGATCCACGTCTTGGCCCTCGGACTCCTTCGGACGGGGGACGGCGCGGACATCGGCGCGGGGTCGGCTCGAGCTCGGCGCCCATCTTCCGGGATCCAGCTCGTGGCCTGGTTGCGCACCGGACATCGCGCAGACCGCGGGTGCTTTCTTCGCGGTAAGCGCGCGGCGCTGCCCGGATTGCGCAAGCCTCCGCGCAGTTCGGCCGCGTCTGCGCAGCGCGTGAAACGGCAGGGTAGGTGCACATGCTCTCCGGTCAGGACAGGAGAGGTTGGCCATGGCGTATGCTCTACTCGAGGGAGACATGTCTCCCGGTGATCGCGAGGGAACGGAGCGAGACGGGGGCCGTACGGAGCTCACCGCCGACCTCGGCTCGGCCAAGGGACAGGAGAACCAGCCGCGCATCTCGGCGTTCTGGGCGGGCGGGTCGCTGACGCGTCCGCTTCCCGCGAGCGGCATGCTGACCATCGGGCGGTCGACCTCGTGCGACGTGCGCATCGACCACGCCTCAGTCTCTCGCAAGCACGCGATTCTTCATCTCGGCGCCATCCCGAAGGTCGAGGACGCCGGCAGCCAGAACGGAACGCGCGTCGCCGGCCGCATGGCGGTCTTGGGAGCGCCGGTCGCGGTCGCGCCAGGCGAGGTCATCGAGCTCGGGCAGGTCGTCCTCGTCATCCAGGGCGGCGATGCCTCGGCGACGGTCTCCGCCGCCGCCCGAGCGTCCGGCATTCGCGCCGCCGCCGCGCCCGCCGCAGCTGCGCCACGGTCGTCGTTTCAGTCGACGAACCCGATGATCGCGGTGAAGCCCACGTCCGCTCCCTCGCAGACCATCGCGCCGCCCGGCGCGCGTCCCAACGAATCACCGATGCAGCGCGTCGAGCGGCTCGTGCGCCTCGTGGCTGCCGGCAACATCCACGTCCTCGTGCTCGGGGAGACCGGCACCGGCAAGGAGGTCATCGCCGACCGCATCCACCGTGCGTCGCGCCGCGCTGCCGGCCCGTTCGTCCGTGTCGACGGCGCGTCGCTCACCGAGCCGCTCCTCGATCGCGAGCTGTTCGGCGAGGGCGAAAAACCAGGCCTCTTCGAGACGGCCGACGGCGGCACGTTCTTCCTCGACGAGGTCGCGGAGCTCCCTCTCGGCATCCAGGGCAAGCTCGTTCGCGTCCTCGAGCGTCGCGAGGTGCAGCGCATCGGGACCGCCCAGGCGCGCGAGGTCGACGTGCGCTTCATCGCCTCCACCAACCGTGATCTTCGCGCGCTGGTCGCCGAGGGCGGCTTCCGCGAAGACCTGTATTTCCGCCTCAACGGCATCACCATCGACATCCCGCCGCTTCGCGAGCGGCAGTCGGAGATCGAGTCGATCGCGAAGGATCTCCTCGCGAAGGCCTGCACCGAGACCGGTCGCCCTCTGCTCGATCTCGGTCGCGAGGCCATCGCTCGGCTCGAGAGCTACGAGTGGCCGGGCAACGTGCGCGAGCTCAAGAACGCCATCGACCGCGCCGTGCTGCTCTCCGCGGGCGACTCGGTCGACCCGCAGGCGGTGCCCGCCGGCGAGCACGTCGGCGATGCCGCCGCGGGCGCGCGGCTCCGTCAGGACCTCGCGACCTTCGAGCGGCAGCGCATCGTCGAGGCCCTCGAGAAGTGCGCTGGTAACCAGACCAAGGCAGCTCAGCTGCTGGGCATCTCGCGCCGCACGCTGGTCTCGCGCCTCGGCGAGTACAACCTCCCGCGCCCGCGCGGCGGCGGCACGAAGTAGCCCGACACTCACGGGACCGGCATTTCGGCCGGCTGCGTCGCGTGTGGGAAATTTTCTCAGGCCGCTCGCCGCGGTCGGGACCGACGTCCTGCGAATGCCGAAGGACGGCAGCGGCGCAGCAGCCAACGTCGTGGTGTTCGCACCAGAAGCCGCCGCCACCACCGTGGACACGATCGGGGCCGACTCCACGTCGCTGTTCGTGCTCCAGTAATCGGCGACGGGCGCTGGCACCGACGCGCGCATCCTGCGTATGGCGCACGACGGAGGCGCTGCCGCGGACATTTCCGGCGACGGCGGAGCGACGACGATGACGCTCGATCCTGCGAGCGTGATCTGGCTCAGCGCAGACCTCGGTATGCCGCAGCTGGTGCAGCACGCGAAGGGCGCGCCTGCCGACAATGAATAGCGGGCCGCGTCGCGTCTTCAAGATCGCGCAGTAGGGGTCACCAAGTGCCGCGTAGGCCTGCGCCGTAGGCGGGAACGCCGCCTTCACGCGTCGCCGAGCTGCCGACGACGCCACCGAACGGCGTGACGTGCGGCTCGTTGCGCCCCGCGGGGGGAGCCGGCGCGGCGGCGCGCTCGCGCGTCAGCAGCCAGGCGATCGAGCCTCCCACGAGCATGCCGCCGGCGGTGGCAGCGACGAACCCACGCGTCTTGTCCTCGGTCACGTGCTCGAAGACGAGCGGGCTGCCTGCAGCAGCGCCCGCGGCGGCGCCGAGGCCGACGCCGAGATCGACGAGGAGCACGCGCGAGGGCGATACCTGGACGAAGGTGGCGAGCGTTCCACCGGCGACGAGCCCGATCGCCGTGCCGTAGCCCGCGCCGGTATAGGGCGTGCGGTTCTCGATGTCGCCGGCGTAGAAGAACTCCGCGAGAGCACCGAATCCGAGGCCCAGCACGGCGCCCGAGTTGACGAGCACGGCGTCGCCCTCGTCGGCCTTGCCACGCGTCAGCTCGAGCGTGCCGAGCGACAGCCCGATGAGCCCGCCGCCGATGCCCCATGCATAGCGATCGGTCAGCGGCGTCACGTGACGACCGTTCGCGATGGCGACGCCGGCAGCGGCACCCCACCATCCTGCGCCGGCCAGCGTCCATGCGTCACCGGTGCCGACATCCCATTCCTCGGCGACGAGGAGCGCCCCGCCGAGACCGATGCCGGTCCCGAGCGTGAGCAATGGATAGAGGAGGCGAGGATCCTCGGAGCCGCTCGAGCGCTGGACGCTGTACGCCGTAAAGGCGCCGAAGAGCGCTGCATTTGCGGCAAGAACGGCGCGTCCCGGGGAGCGCAGCGTGTTCATCACGCCGGTGCTCGCGGACTCCTGCGGTCGCGGGCCGGTCTCGCTCGAGCCTCCGGCAGAGTTGGCGAGGAGGTCGCGCAGGAGCACGAGGCCGCGCACGGACACATCGGTCGCGGCGACCTTCTCGACGCGCACGCGCAGCTGCTTGCCCCTGGGCGGCACGGCGACGATGCGCAGGATGAACGTGTCTCCGCCCGCGGGCTCGAGCCGCGCGCTCACCACCCACGTTCCAGGATCCTGGGGCTCGCCACGGGCGTTCGATCTGCTGGCGCGCTCGATGAGATCGAGATCGCGGACCCGTCCGCCGCTCGGCCCTTGATCGGCGACGTCGAGCGTGAAGCCGAGGTCCTGCACCGCGTCGCGCAGCGTGGCGTCGAGCTCCTGCGCGCGCGCGCTCAGCGCCATGTCGGCGGCGGTGGGCTTGTGCGGGGTGGTCTGGGCGGGCTCGTCACCGGCGGGCGTGAGCGTCGGCCACATCACGATCGGCTTCTCGACTGTGCTCGGCGGACCCGGCGGCGCGACGTCGGTGCTGGTGCCGGCGCTCGGAGGCGGCGTCGACTGCGCCGCGGCATCGCGAGCGCCCATGCCGGTGAGCGCGAGCGCTCCCATCGCGACGCGCATACGACGATGCCAGGCGCGCGTAGCCACGTTCAGAACATCACGACGCCGCTCAACCAGAGGTCGACGAGCGTGGTGTCGTCGACCGAGAAGCGGCGTCCAGGCAGATCGATCACCTGCCGGTGGTTCGGGTTCGGGACTCCGGTAGCGCTTCCACCGCCGGCGCTCACTGCACCGGAGCGGCACGGGCCGGCAGCGCCGGCGTCGACCTTCCCGAGATCGGGATTGCACGCGTCGGCGGAGGTGATGAGATGGCTCTGCGAGTACGTGAGCCCGATGCCGGCGTGGAACTTCACGTACTCGCCGGTCTGCCAGGTGGCCCCGATCGAGCCGCCGAACGATCCGTAGGCTTGCTGATCGGTGATGCCGCTGAAAAAAACCTTGGCGGCGTTGGGATCGGCGACGCTCGAGAAGCTGCCGTCGGCGGCGGCGTGATACGCGCCGGGGTTGGGATCGCGGAGCGAGCGCGCCTGCGACGAGCCGAGCGCGTCGAAGAGCTCGGAGTACTCGCGGCCCGGCGAGTGGTAAGTGCCGCGCATCTTGAAGTCGAGACCGAAGCGCTGGAAGGCCTCGCGGTTCTCGAAGGGGAAGACCTCGGTGCCGACCGTGAACGTGCCGACCGTCGGCGGTCGGCTGAGGAGCGTGCCGCGTACGCCGCTTGTCGCCCCGTAGTCGCTGTTCGACTGCGGGAGATCGATCTTCATCGCGAAGCCCAGGTACGGCTCGATGTAACCGAAGCGGCGCGCGAAGATGGTGTGCACGCCGAGCGTGGTCATGCCACGCGAGAGGCCCGGCTCACGGCTCGGGCCGCCCGGATTCGTCGGATCGGGGCACTTGATGGCGGCGTTGTCGTTGCACGCGTGGAGGCGAGGTCCGATCGCGAAGCGCGACTCGGCGCCGATCACCCACGTGGGCTTCGTCTCGTCGCGCACCTGGTTGAAGATCGCGTAGTTCAGGCCCACCGCGAGCTGATCGAGGCCGCTGCGGTTCGGGCTCTTGAAGGGGACCGTGAAGAGCTGATCGCCGCCGGGATCCTGGAGGCGCTGCGGATTCGCGCTCGACCCGTCGAGATCGCCGAGCTCGCGTGAGTCGGAGAGCACGATCGGCAGGCGCAGCGACAGCGCGAGGTCCTTGTAGATGCCGATGTCGCCGCCGATCTCGAGCGTGCTCGTTCGCTGGCTGTAGCTCGCGACGTTCTCGTTGCGCGACGTGAAGGCGCCGCTCGAGAGATTGCCCTGGCTGAGCGAGGTCTCGCGGCGGATGTTCGCCGACTTCCACTGCTGCCGGAAGGTGAGGAGCAGGTTGACGTCGATCGGATCGTCCTTGTCGAACGCGTCGATGACCGTGGTGTTCTCGCCGGTCTCCTCGAGGAGGCGCGGCTCCTTCGCGGACACGGGCTCGTCGGCGCGCGCCTCACGAGCGAACGCCCCGACGCTTCCGAACGCAAACGCGAGAGCCGCACTCGCAGCCGTCACGATGCACTGCCGCCCGACCACGCGCATCTCTGCGCAAGGTACCACCCTTCCGCGAAGGCCGTCACCATTCGACGCGAGGCCGCCGCGTACGCGGTCGACGGGGCCAGGCGACGTCAGGGCCCGGCGCGCCAGCGGATGCTGGCTGCCGTGAGCCGGGCCTTGTCGACGGGCGACGACCCGGCGAGCGTGACACGGACCGCGGCCACCGCGCATGCCGCACGGGCGACACCGCGCGCGACCACCGACTCCTCGGCGAGGTCTCCCAGGTTCCTTGCGACGCCGCCGCCATCGGCGCCACCATCCGCGCGAGCTCCGCCAAGCATGGCCGCCGCCACTTTCTGGACGGCATCCGCCGCGTGCTCGCAGGCTGCGAGCACGGTCTTCACGCCGGCTGCGCCGTCGATGGCGCCGCGTGGGCGGAGCGCGAAGGCGTGCCGGCCGTCGATGCGTCGCCATGCCGTGGCGTTGCTGGTGGAGTCGGCGTCGGCGTCGGCGTCGACAGAGGCGCCGCCGTCGACCGCGACCTCGGCGACGGTGACGTCGGAGGCGACGTAGAGCTGCGCGGCACCGAGCGAAGATTGCAGTCTGCACGCATCTCGGGCGCCGGTGAACCGATGGACGCCCGACGCCCATCGCGCGACACCGCATGCGGTAGCGACCCACTGCTCGGCGCCCGGGGACTCGCCGCTTCCGGGCAGGCCGATCGCACTGCCCTCGGCGACGAGCGCCACGTCACCGCCGCACGCGCGCACGCGACCCGGGCCTTCGAAGCGAAGCTCACGGCCCGTCTCGAGCGTGCGAGCGGTGAAGCTCGCATGCACGGGGAGAGCGAGCCACGTCGTGGCATCGGCGGTGGCGGGAGGGCCGTTCTCGCTGGCCATGATGCGGCAGAGAGGAAGAGGGAGACCAGAGGGGAGAGGAAGAGAGAGACCGGAGTCGGGGAAGGGAACGGCCACAGCCACGGCCACGGATGAGCCCGCGCTCGCGGACGCGTTTGCGTTCGTCGTTGGTTTGGCGTCGCAGGCCCACGCCGCGCTCGTCACGAGGAGCGCGAGGCCGATGACGCTCGGGGGAGCTCTATCGCCTGCCGAAGGGGGCCGCATGCTCGCCTCCCTCGATGCCGGGAAAGATCTCCACGGTCACGTCCTCGGTCACGTCGGAGGCGCTGAGCTCCTGCTTCGCGTGGCGCAGCTCGCTCGAGGTCTGATCGAGGCGGTCGGCGAGGACGCCGAGGAACTGCCACAGCATCTTCACCGCGATCTCGTGCTCGCTGCGCAGGAGCTCGAAGAAATCGGTGCGGCGGATCACGATGAGCTCCGCGCCGCCATCGGAGGAGACGGACGCCGAGCGAGGGACCGCGCGAATGAGCGCCATCTCTCCGAAGTGCTCGCCGGCACCGAGACGCGTGAGCGTCTCTCCGCCACGCGAGACGCTGACCTTGCCGCTCAGGACGATGAAGAGCTCGTCGCCCTTGTCGCCCTCGCGAATGACCACCGCCTGGTCGTCGTAGCTGCGGACCTCGACGGCCTGCATGACGCGCAGCAGCTCGCGATCGCTGAGCCGCGCGAAGAGCGGCATGCGCCCGAGGACCTCGCGCTTGAGGGCGAGTCGCTTGGCGCGCTCGTCGTCCTTCGCTTCGCCGCCGAGGCGGACCAGGACGACCGTGATGTTGTCCTTGCCGCCCCGGACCTTCGCGAGATCGACGAGCGCCTTTGTGGCGCTGTCGCCGTCCTTGGCAACGTACGATGCGAGCTCGTCGGTCGACTCGAGGTAACCGGTGAGACCGTCGCTCGCGAGGAGGAACTGGTCGCCGGGGAGCACCTCG
>JAYTOQ010000864.1:0-3381 GCA_043747665.1 Polyangiaceae bacterium
CACGGCGATGAAGTACGCCACGCTTGGAACGATCGGTGCTCTCGTCGCGTGCAGCCCGTTCGGTGAGACGGGGCGCGCGGATGCCGGTGGCGTCGTGGCCGACGACGCCGGACTGCCCTCGAGCGTCGAGCCGATCGGCAACGGACGTGGCGCGGGGAACACCGTGCTCGGCGCGGCGCCGGTCAACACGTACACGGCGGTCCTCGGGGGCGCGCGGACTGCGAGCAAGGTCCTGCGTGTCGAGACGCCTTCGTTCGCGGCCGTAGGTACCGTCGTCGTGGTCTGGCAGGTCACGACGAGCGACGTGCCGCGACAGACGCCGTTCATGCTCGACGCGGCGACTGGTCGATACGATTGGTTTCGGGTCGCGGCGGTCCGCGACGCGGAGATCGAGCTCGATCGACCGCTTACGTTCGACGTCGGCGACGAGGGCGCGCAAATGCTCAGCGTGCCCGAATACGGGGACGTAATGGTTCCCGCAAGCGTCGTGCTGGCACCAGAAGCGTGGGACGGTCGGACCGGCGGCATTGTCGCGTTCCTCGCGACCGGCACCGTGAAGATCGACGGCACGGTCGACGCTACCGCACACGGCTTCCGCGGCGGTCCAGCCGACGAAGACGCGACCAGCGACGGATGTCTGGATGGCGACGGATTGCCGTCCGCCGGGTACGCACCCAAGGGTGAGGGCATCGCACGCGTGCGCTTCGCGCGAGCGCAGGCCGCGCGCGAAGACACGAATGGACCTTTCGCATACGGCAACGGTGGCGGCGGCGGCGCATGCCACAACGGGGGCGGTGCAGGGGGCGGTCATGGCGGAGCGGGCGGTCGCGGAGGCGATACGTTCACGGGCTCTGCGCCGGGCCGTGCCGCGGATCCGGGCGCTCGCGTCGTCTACGATCCGCGCGAGCGCCTCGCTCTCGGTGGCGGCGGCGGCTCAGGCGAGCGCAACGACAGCCCGACGAAAGAGGGCGGCGGCAACGGCGGTGCCGTCGTGCTCGTGCGGGCCAGAGCGATCCGGGGCGCAGGCACGATCGTCGCGCGGGGGAGCGATGGTCGGAAGAACTCCAACGACAGCGGTACGGGCGGCGGCGCGGGCGGCCTCGTCGTGCTCGATGCGACTGAAGGGCTCGGTTGCTTCGTGATCGACGCGAGCGGCGGAAGCGGCGGAGATTCTGATAACGGGGGCGGTACCGGCGGCGGAGGCGGTCCAGGCCGCGTCGCGCTCGGCGGCACGCGCGATGTGTGCGGTATCGTCAAGGCGCAGCCCGGACGCGCTGGTCAAGAGTCCGGGAATGCGCGCGGCGCTGCCAGCGGTGAGCCCGCCGACGCGATCGTCGTGCTCGCCCACTGACGGCTTCCGGACGTCCTTCGCTTCGGGTCGCGCGCGCATCACTTCGATGCTCTGCGGCTGCGGCTGCCTCGCCGTGCGCGGCGGGCGCCGCCCGCACGCTGTCGTCGCCCCTGCCACGAGGACGAGAAGAACGAATGCCGTGAGCCGTACGACGAACGTGATGCATATCGCGCAGTGCCAGGCCGAGATGGGGATGCTCATCGAAGCGCAGGAGTCCTACCTGACGCTCTCTCACAGGACGCTCCCACCGCAGGCGCCGTCAGCGTTCCGCGACGCGAAGGAGAAGGGACGCGCCGAGCTCGCGCGTCTCTCGCCGCGTGTGCCGACGCTCCGCGTGACTACGAGCCCGGCGGCGACCACGCTGAAGAACGTGGTCGTCCAGGTGAACGGCCCATTCCGAGCCTCCGTCGCGATCGAACCGACCCCGACGACCTCGAGTTCTGCGAAGGTAGGGCTAGCGTGCGCCTCGACGCCGATGATCGCGTCGCGCGCGCGACGCGAACCCCTCGAACATGATGTTCGGCTCAGGCGCGCTCGTCGGCTCCGCTCGGTAAGAGGCGGAATCAAGTGCTCGACGTCGCCGTCGTCGCGGCTTGACGGGCTGAGTACTTCCGGTAGCTTCGACACAATGATCCGGCGTTTGGACGTGGGCTACACTGTCCTCTGCGGTGGGCTGTTCATCCTCGGTGCCGCTCGCTGCTCGTCGTTTGCCGCCAACGAGCCTGCCGGGGATGGCGGGGTCGATGCAGCCTACCCTGCCGCCGATGCCGCCGATGCCGCCGATGCCGCCGAGCAAGGCGTCGGTGATTCAGGAGCGGACAGCGCGCATCGCACCGGAGTCTTGTGCAGGCAGGGACAGTGCGCGGTCGGCGAAAGCTGCTGTTCAGACGGCACGCATGAAGACGTTTGCGCCTCGGACTGTTCCGATGCGGGAGCTGCGGTCTACGTCTATCAGTGCGGACAACCAAGCGACTGCGCGCCCGGCCAAGTCTGCTGCGGGGCTCAGAACGGCTCATCGAATTGCGGCGGTAACCTTACTGGTTCAAGTTGTGTGGGTGTGGGGAACTGTTCCTTTTGCGATGGCGACGGCGGCGGGGACAAAGCCCGCCTCTGCGACAAAGCGACGAATGAGGGCTGTGCGCAAGGAACCAACTGCTCCAGAACCATCGCGGGGCACCCCTATTCGGCCTGCTCTTGGTGAACGCCTTGACGGGAAAGAGACCCTCCCCGTACGGATCGCGGGACGCTAAGGCGATGCGTCATGTTCCGGCCACGCGAGGCTGAAATCACCGAGCGTGATTGTCGATCCCGCAGCGGAATAGATGAAATACTCACCGGCTAAAACGTTAGCGGCGTTTGCGGCGAGCGGCCCGTGCGCATCAGACAAGGGGAATTGCGCTCGATGCCGACCTCTCGGAACATCACGGATCGTGCGTGAAACGCCGCCCGCAATGAGAGATCACATCAAATCCGTCTCCCCGACCGGCTCTTACCAAGTCGCGTAAATCGAAGCCTTGCCGAGGGCGACCGCGCGCTTACTTCGCGACCTTGAGGACCGCGGAAGACGTCGCCCAGTAAACGAACTTCGCATCGAGCGCCACGCGGGTAGCGCCTACCTGACCCGTCGCGAGGGTCTCGCCGCTGCCTGCGCATCCCGCGGCCGTCGCGCACCGGAGCACCTTGCCGGTGGTGGCGTTCACCCAGTAGATGCCCGATGCATCGACGGCGACGTCGGCGATCCCGGCTGCGTCGGCGACGAGCGTCGTCGGCGCTCCAGGTGCTGCGTCGCCGACGCTGAAGACCACGTTTCCACCGGCGGAAGACGTCATCGCTCCATAATGCATTCCATTGAAGTAGGTGAGCGCGCGGACGCTCCCGAACGCGGTATCGATCTCCGTCGGCGTGGGACATGCGCTGGCGAGCGCGCAAGCACGCAGCTGTTCTTTGCTGCTGCTGTAGAGGCTGCCCGTTGCCCAGAGCGTCGACACCGCTCCGACGCTGACGATCTTCGATGGCACCGTCTGCTCGCG
>JAYTOQ010000865.1:0-21714 GCA_043747665.1 Polyangiaceae bacterium
ATGGGCAGATCATCGATACCGCCCGCATGCAGAGCCTCGACGAGAACGACGCGCCGAAGGAGCACCCGCTCGTCACGCTGTTCGCCGATCTCGAGAAGAAGTTCGACGGCGGCCTCGTCGACAAGCCGATGTCGTTCTATTTCACGCTCGGCGACGACGCGAACGCGAAGTGGACGGTGCGCATCTCGAAGGAGAAGTGCGAAGTGAAGCCCGGTAAGCCGGAGGGCGGCACCGCGGACTGCGTTCTCAAGACGAGCCCGGACATCTTCACGCGCATCGTGCGCGAAGCGTTCACGCCCGGCCCCGCCGAGTTCCTCTCGGGCGCCATCAAGTCGAACGACGTCGGGCTCCTCGTGGAGTTCCAGAAGGTCTTCCAGCTCGGCGCCTGAGGCGCTCGTTCACATGGGGGCGAGGAGGCGGAACGCTTCGAAGACGCCGGCGGCGTGAGCTTCTTCATCGCGGCGTCGAGCGTGCCGAGCCCGGGCCCGGCGACCGGACGCCGATGTCCGTGGGCGCGGATGGCGATCGTCAGGACCCGAATCGTGGCCGCGCCGGCGCTCGCTCATTCGCCCCGGGCGAGGACGTTGACGACGCAGCCGAGCGTGCCGTGGCCCGCGTACAGGCTTCGCACCGAGACCGGGATCACATTCCACCCGAGGCCTTCGTAGACCGCGCGCGCCGCGTCGTCGATCGCCGGTACACCGAAGCTCGGCATCCACGCCGTGCGCCGACCGCCCCGCGTCTCGTAGACGCCGTTCGTGAAGGCGAAGTAGGTCTTGTCGTCGAAGGGCACCGTCGGGATGCGCACCACGCGAAAGCCTGCGGCGGCGAGATCCGCCGCGGCGCGCTCGAAGCGCGCTTTCGTAGGCGCAGAAAAGTCCGCGCGCAGGAGCTCGCCGGACTCAGCGCTCGTCTCGCCCGGCCTATAGTCTCGACCGACGAGACGTGCGCCTGCCTCCGGATCGCCGACGAGCGCCACGTTGCCGTCGAGGAGCGCCATGTACATCGACATGTGATGGCGCGGGACGTCGCCGGGCTCGGTGCCGAGCATCAGCACGTCTCGACCGAGCAAGGTCGTCATGCGGTCGCGGAGCTCGCCGGGCGAGCGGAAGCCGCGCGCGCGATTCCGCGCGAAGAGGTTCACGTCGAAGACCACGCGCGAGCGCGTGATCGCGAAGTCACCGGCGTCGAACGCGATCGGGAGCTGCCGCACGACGAGCTCGTCGGGAAGAGCCGCCGCGACGGCCGGGACGATGTCCCAGTCGGCGGGCCGAGAGCCCTCGCCGACACGCGTGCGGGGCGGAACGACGAGCTCGATCTTCGCGCGTCCCTCTCCGGGGGCGGCGGAGCCGAGGACGAGCGCGCGGTCCTTCGACCAGATCCCCAGCGGCCTGCCGATCTCCACCACACGAACGCGACGCCCGAGGGCTCCCGCGCCGTCGAGCGCAGCGAGAAAGGCATCGAGCCGCGCGCGATCCTGGCGGCGCACCACGAAGAGGACGCGCGTCTCGGGCGCGAGCGAGAGAAGGAAGTCGCGATACGTATCGTGGAATGACGGCTCGAGCTCCGGCACGTAGTGCATCAACACCTCGTGCAGCGGCCCCGCGTCATCGGCGACGGCAGCAGCCGTGAGCGCTGCAGACGGTGCGCGAGGCGACGGTGGCGGAGTGGGCGCACGACCCGAGCGCAGCAGAAGCGCGGCGACGAGCACCAGCCCGAGCGCCGGCCCACCGAGGCGCGCGAGCAGTGTCGTCACGGGATGTCGCCGACCGCGACGCTCGTCGGGACCGGCATGGCAATCTCCGAGAAGGCTATCGGGCGAAGCACGCCGTTGCTCATGTGCTGCTCGGCCGTGGC
Organism: Polyangiaceae bacterium; assembly: GCA_043747665.1. GTDB lineage: Bacteria > Myxococcota_A > Polyangia > Polyangiales > Polyangiaceae > Labilithrix. Next base: position 1,858 of record JAYTOQ010000865.1, read on the forward strand.
GCCCGCCGGCAGCGCGCTCAAGTACTCGACATCGAACGTCATGTAGGTTGCACGCATCGCCGGCGCGTCATAGTGCTCCGCCGCGATGGCTCGCTGTTGGGCCTGCTCGATCCACGCCTTTTTGCGTAGGCCCGCGGTGATTTCGGCGCCGATCGCCGCCGGCAAGCGGACGCCGATCTTGCGCTTCTCGTGCGGGCCGAGCGCCACGGTCTGGTTGCGCTGCACGACCGCCACCGACGCCGGCGTCACGCGCGCGCCCGGCATGGTCTCGGTGCGCAGCACACGCTCTTCGATGACGCATTTTTCGGGCGCGTCGCCTTGGTTCTCGAAGGTGCGCACCAGCGACCAGCCGCTGGGCGTCCCGTCGGCGACGAGCTCGCCCTTCACGACGATGTTGCCGAACTTCATTCCTTCCTCCTCGTAGTCGCCCGTGCGGTCCGAGTCGGGGATCTCCTCGGCGAGCGTGGTCCTCGGCCACGCCAGCACGAGCACCGCCGCGGCGGTGCCGCCTGCGAACATCAACGTCGTCGTCAGGGTCCTCATTCGCTTGCTCATCACGGGCTCGTCGGACGAGAGCCGCGAAGTGTGACGGGCCACGTACGGCACAACTACGACCTCCGCGTCATCACTCCAGGAGCGATGGACACCGGCATTTGCCGGTCACTTGTCGGGGGTGGCGGTTGGTCTGGCTCCTGCAGATGGGCCCGACATGACGTCTGCACGTCGCTCCTCTGGTCGCATCGCGAGCCCCGCGGCGGACCTGCCGGCTTCGGCGCCGTCTCGAACAGGCTCATTTGCACCGGAGGAGGTCGCGCGCGTCGCGGGCGCTTCTCCTCGCCAAGGAGCGTTCGCACCAGGCTCGACTCGCGCCGGAAGAAGCCCTCGGTGTGGAAGCTGTCGTCCATCGCGAAGACCGTGACGTCGAGGTGATGCAGGAGCTCGTGGCAGACGGTCCGCAGGAAGGTCCGGAACTTGACGACCCGCTCGTTGGCACGCGTCCGCATCCACACCTCGAGCTTGGGCGGCTTGCCTTCGGAGGCAAACGTGTAGAGCCCATGCAGCTCGGCGTCCTCGAGGTCGGGCCGCACCAGACGGACGTGGACCTTCACCGCGGAAGCCCCGAGCTGCGCCACCACCGATCCCACGAAAGCCGTCACGGCCAGCGCCACCCGTGCGCGCTTGCCCGTCGCCAGCTCGACCTCGATGAGCCGAACCAGCGGAACGAGGGCCGCCACGTCGGTCAGCGGCACCTCGGCAATGGCGTCGCTCGCACGGTACGTGGCCTTCTGCTTCGCCGACAGGCGGTCGTAATAGGCGAATCGGCGAGTGCGCGGCGGCGGTGCCAAACCCTCACGATCTAGGCCTCGCCGTAGTCCTTGGCAATAGCTGGGCGCACGACTACGAATGCCCCGTGAGTCGCTATCTCGTCACGGGGTCCACGGGGTTTCTCGGCCGTCATCTCGTCGCCGCGCTTCGCGCCCACGGTCACGACGTGGTCGCGCTCGTGCGCGGGGGCAACGACGTACCGGAAGGCGTGGCCCCGGTTCGCGGTGACGTGCTCGACAAAGCGAGCGTCGAGCGCGCGGCCGCGGGATGCGACGGCGTCTTCCACTGCGCTGGCAAGGTCTCGCGCAAGGCCGACGACGCCGAGGAGCTCCAGCGCATCCACGTCGAGGGCACGAAGAACGTCCTCGACGCCGCCATCGCGAAGAACGTTCGCCGCGCCGTCATCGCCTCCACGAGCGGTACCGTCGCCGTGAGCGACGATCCCGATCGCGTCGCGACCGAGGACGACGAGGCGCCCATCGCGCTCCTCAACCGCTGGCCTTACTATCGCTCGAAGCTCTTCGCCGAGCGCGCCGCGTTCGATCGTCACGGCGCCGCGCTGCCGGACGGCGGCACGTTCGAGGTGGTGAGCGTCAACCCGACGCTGCTCCTCGGACCCGGAGACGTGAACGGATCCTCGACCGACGACGTGCGCCTCTTCCTCGAGCGAAAGATCCCCGCCATCCCGCCGGGCGGCATCTCCTACGTCGACGCGCGTGACGCTGCCGAGGGCATGCGGCTCGCCATGGAGAAGGGCGTCGCCGGTCGTCGCTACCTCCTCGGCGCGTGCAACATGACGCTGCGCGAGTTCTTCGCGCGCCTCGAGCGCGTGTCCGGCGTCCGCGCGCCGCTCATCCCGATGATCCGCGCGAAGCACGCGGCCGAATTCGCCGCCGCCGGCGCGCGCATGCTCGAGGCCCTCACCACACGCCTTGGCGTCGCGATGCCCGTCGACCCCATCAGCCTCGATATGGCGCACTTCTACTGGTACCTCGATGCGTCGCTGGCCGAGAATGAGCTCGGATGGACGCCGCGCGATCCCGTCGAAACGCTCGCCGACACCGTGAAGGATCTGACCGATCGCGGCGTGGTGTGGCCCGACGCCGGCATGGCGTCCGTCGCGTCGTCGGTGGTGGGGCCGCTGATCGGCCGCATGATGAGCAAGAGCGGCAGTAGCGGCACTAACGACAAGAGTGACGAGACCTTCTCGTGAAGCCCCTGCTGGTCGTCAACCCGACCTCCGGCGGCGGCGCGACCGGACGAACGTTCGCGGCGATGAAGGAGACCATCGAGCGCGCGCTCGGCCCCGTCGACGTCGCGATGACGCAGCACGCCGGTCACGGGATCGATCTTGCGCGCGAGGGCGCCGTTGCCGGCGCGCCGCTCGTGATCGCAGTCGGCGGCGACGGCACGCTCCACGAGGTGGTCAACGGCCTCATGCAGGCGAAGGCCGGCGCACAGCTCGGCGTGATCGCGCAGGGCACCGGCGGCGACTTCAGGAAGACGCTCGGCCTCGAGCACCGCCTCGACAAGTACCTCGACGCGCTGAAGAGTGGACGCACGCGCGCGCTCGACGTCGGCAAGTTCACGGGCGGCGGCAAGACCGGTCACTACTTCGTGAACATTCTCTCCGCCGGCATGGGCGGCCTCGTCGACCGCTACGTGGCCGACGCGTCGAGGATGCTCGGCGGCACCGCCGCATACTTCGGCGCCTCGCTGCGGGCGCTCGTCAACTCGCGCCTCGGCAACGTGAAGGCAACCGTCACGAGCGACGGTCAGACCACCACTCACCCCATCCGATCGTTCATGATCGCCATCTGCAATGGCCGATATTTCGGGAGCGGAATGAACGTGGCGCCGATGGCCGAGGTCGACGACGGCGTCCTGGAGGTGGTTGCCTTGGGGGCGACCTCCAAGATCGGCTTTGCCATAACGTCGCGAGGAATCTATTCCGGCGCCCACATCGGGCAGGCCGGAACCGTGCACCTTCGCGGGCAGAAGATCGTCCTCGATCTCGCCAACGAGGACGCTCGCAGCGTCTATCTCCTCGACGTCGACGGCGAGCCGATGGGCAGCCTGCCGCTGACCGTCGAAGTCGTCCCGAAGGCTCTCGTCTTGCGCGCGTAGACTGCCCGAACCCCACCAGACATGACGAGCCACCATCCCGCACCCCCCGGCGGCAATCAGACCGGCGACGCAACCGCAGATCGGAGCGGCTTGCAGAGCACGTTCGTCGGTACGGCACGCTTCCAGGTCGTCTCCCTCCTCGGGCGGGGCGCGAACGGCATCGTCTATCGCGCGCTCGATCGCGAGACCGGCCACGAGGTGGCATTGAAGACGCTGTCGACCGCTGATGCCGAGCAGTCGTACCACCTGAAGGCGGAGTTCCGATCGCTCGCGCAGATCACGCATCCGCACCTCGTGCAGCTCGAGGAGCTCTTCGTCTCGCCTTCCGAATGTTACTTCACGATGGAGCTCGTCGAAGGCACGACCTTCGCCGAGTTCGTGCGCGAGCTGCGTGGCGAAGCCGATGCCTGGACCGACGCGAGCCTCGCGCGCCTCCGCGACGTGAGCGCGCAGCTCGTCACGGGGATCGCGGCGCTCCATGCCGCCGGAAAGCTTCACCGCGACATCAAGCCCACCAACATCCTCGTGGACGGCCAAGGCCGCGCGGTGCTCGTGGACTTCGGGCTGTGCACGGAGCTGCGCCTCATGGATCGCGCACGCCACCATCTCGTGGGCACGCTCCTCTACATGGCGCCCGAGCAGGCGTGGGGAAAGCCGCTGACCCCGGCCGCCGACTGGTACGCGTTCGGCGCCGTGCTGTACGAGGCGCTCGCAGGCCGGCTTCCGTTCGCGGGCGCGGCATCACGCATCCTCTTCGAGAAGGAGAAGCCGCCGCCGGTACCGAGCGTAGGCGGCGTGCTCGCCGAGATCGCAGCCGCGCTCGTCCACCCCGATCCTGCGCGGCGTCCGCTACCGACGGAAATCCTCGAGACGCTGCGCACGGTGACCGGTGACGCTCCCGCGAGCGAGGACGAGCCGATCCCGCGGTCGCGCGAACAGCTGAGCCCCCGGCCGCCGCCGTTCGTCGGCCGCGCCGTCGAGATGAGCGTGCTCGAGGCGGCGCTCGACGAGGTTGTCCTCGGAAGACCCGCCGTCGTCGACGTGCAGGGCGCCTCCGGCATGGGCAAGACCGAGCTCCTCGATCGCTTCGTCGCGTCCGTGGCGAAGCGCGCAGGCGCGGTGGTGCTGCGAGGCCGCTGTCATACGCAGGAATCGGTCTCCTACAACGGGTTCGACGGGATCATCGACGACCTCAGCGAGTGGCTCCGGAACCTCACCGACTCCGCGCTCGTCGACGTGCTGCCGACCGATGTCGCCGCGCTCTTCGCGCTCTTTCCGGTGCTGGGACGCATCCCGGCCATCGCGCGCACCGCACAGGCAGAGGGCACCGAGCCTTATGCGCTACGCCAGCGCGCCTTCCGCGCCCTCCGAGAGCTTCTCGCAAAGATCGGCGAGGCGCAGACCGTGGTGCTCACCATCGACGACCTGCAATGGGGCGGCGCCGACACGGCGGCGCTGCTCACCGAGGTCTTCCGCGCCCCGCACATGCCGCGCAGCCTCCTCGTGCTCGCGTATCGCAGCGAGGATCATCCGTCATCCACGCTGCTCGGCGTCCTTCGCGAGCAGGCGAGCGACCTGCTCGACTCGGTGCATCAGATCGCGCTCGGGCCGATGGATCACGATGCGTGCTGCGAGCTGGCCACGCACCTCCTCGGCGATGCGGCGCCCGCTCTCCGCTCCGCCGGCGATCGCATTGCGCGTGAGGCAGGAGGCCACCCGCTCTATCTCCGCGAGCTCGCCCTCGCAGCTTCGGAGCCGGCGACGCCGACGTCGTCCGCGGACTCGGACGCCGTTGTGCCGTCCGGGCTGAGCATCCTCCTCCGCGAGCGCATCTGCCGTCTCGACAGCGAGGACCGACGGCTGCTCGAGCTGGCTGCGGTCGGCGGACGTCCCCTCCCCCGCCGCATCATCCTCGCCGCGACCGGACCCGGAGAGCGCTCGCGGCATCTCGTCATGCGCCTCGCACGGCAGCGGCTGCTGCGCGAGACCGTCGTGGGCGGCGAGCCGGCGGTCGAGCCGTATCACAGCCACGTGCGCGAGGCGGTGCTCGCGGCGTTCGGCGAAGGTCAGCGCAAGAAGCGCCATCGCGCGCTCGCGGACGTGCTGTTGCGGGAGCCAGCGCCCGACATCGACTCGCTCGTCGATCATCTCCTCGGGGCCGGCGATCGTGCAGCGGCGGGACAGTTCGCGCAGACCGCCGCCGAGCGCGCGGACAGCGCGCTGGCGTTCGAACGCGCGGTGCAGCTCTATCGCCTCGCCATCGAGCTGACCTCGACCCCCGGCTCTGCGTCCTCGGTTCGAACAGTCCGCTCGCTGCTCCGGACACGGCTCGCCGAAGCGCTTGCCAACGCGGGACGCAGTCGCGAAGCGGCCGACGTCTACGCGGCGGCGTCCCAGGACGCGGCGAGCGACGCGCCGGCCACGCAGGCCGATCTCGCACGTCGTGCCGCGGAGCACTATCTACGCGCCGGCGATCTCGCGGAGGGCTTCGCCCGGCTTCGACGCGTCCTCGCGGACGTATCGGTGCCGTACCCATCGTCGCCCGCGACCGCCGTGGCGACCATGATCGCGCTTCGCGCGCGCCTCGCGGTGCGCGGCCTCGAGCTGAAGCCGCGCCCGCCGGAGGCGCGCGGAGCAGCGCAGCTCGCGCGTGCCGACGCGTGCTGGTCGGCGGGACTCGGTCACGCATGGGTCGATCCGATTCGCGCGGCGTCGTTCCAGGCGCGCTACATGATGCTCGCCCTCGACACCGGCGAGCCGACGCGCGTCGCTCGTGCACTCGCCACCGAGGCCTCGCAGCTCGGCGCCGCTGGCGGCAGCGAGCGTTTCGGCCAGGCCCGCCTGCTCCTCACCCGTGCCGCCGACATGACCGAGCGGAGCGACGATCGCGAGTCGCGCGCGTTTGCGCAGCTCATGGCCGGCACGGTGGAGTTCTACGCGTCGCGCTGGCGCGAGTCGCTCTCGCTCTGCGCGAAGGCCGAGACCATCTTGCGCGAACGCCAGAGCCGCTCCGAGTGGGAGCTGATGACGAGCCACGTGCTCTCGCTCGCGTCGCTCGCGTACCTCGGCGATCTCCGCACGCTGCGCGCGCGACAGACCGAGCTCCTCGCCGAGGCCCGGCAGCGAGGCAACATGCTCGCCGCGATCTGCCTCGCGTCGGGAATCGCGAACGTTCGCTGGCTCGCTGCCGATGATCCCGACGAGGCGCAGAGGCGCGCCGACGAGTCGCTCGCCCCCTGGAAAGAGGACGATTTCCGCTTCCCGCAGTACCTGCACCTCCTCGCCTGCGTGAACATTTCGCTCTATCGCGGCGATGCTGCCGGCGCGTGGCGGCGCATCGTGAGCGAGTGGCCACGCGTCCTCTCGTCGATGTCGTTTCAGGTCCAGAACTTCCGCGTCACGCTGCGTCACCTGCGCGCAAAGTGTGCGGTCGCGCTCCTCGGCCAGAGCGGCGCCGCGGCGCCCGCACGGTGGAAGCGCGAGGGCCTCCTCTTCGTGGCCCGGCGCGATGCGCGGCATCTCGCCCGCGAGGACGTCGCCTGGGCCACGCCGCTCGCGCTCGCGCTGGAGGCCGGGATCGCCGCGGTGACCGGCGATCGTGCGAGATCGATCGCCGAGCTGGCGACCGCGGCGCAAGCCTATCGCGCCGTCGACATGGCCCTGCACGCTGCTGCCGCCGACCACGAGCGCGGTCGCGCGATCGGTGGCGACGAAGGACGGGCGCTCTTGCGACGTGCCGAGACCTCGATGATCGACGAGCAGGTCTCGCGCTCCGAGCGCCTGGCGTCGACGCTGGTGCCTGGCATTCAGGTCTGATCCAGCTCCTGATCAGCTGGTGATCAGTGGAGGCCGATCTTCGCGAGCGTCGCCACCAGCGCGTCCTCGATCTCCTTCATGACGCGCATGGTGCCGGGCGGCGTCTGCCCGCGCAGCGTCCCCAGCGCGCCGCCGAAGCCAAGCTCCTTCGGCGTCTCCGTCTCGAGCAGGTAAAGATCTCGATCGAGGCGCTTCGCGACCGTGACCAGGGGGCCCACGTCGTCGGCCATGCTGTAGATCTGACAGGGCTCACGCCCGCTGCCGTCGGCGTCGAGGATGGCGTTCACCGCCCGACGTGCCGCCTCGTTCGCGCCTTCCATGGTCGCGAGGTCGGTGTTGGTCTTCACGTAGTCCGAGGCGAGGAACAGGTTCTCGATCCCGACGTCCGCGCCCGGCCGATCGAAGTACGAGCCCGGCGGGTGCACGAGCAGCGGCGTCGTGTTGTGCATGGGCTGCCCGACCGCGAATTCCGCGTTGCGATCGAGGTGCCGGTACACGAGGCTCGCCTGGTCGATGCGGTCGCCGAGCGCGTCCACGAGCTGCGCCCAGACCTCGTCGAGCACCTCCTGCGCGGTGCAATCCACCGCGGCCTTTCCGAGGCGCGGTGCGATGGTGTACCAGTCGCTGATGTCGACCGACAGGATGTCGACGACATTTCCGGCGCCGTAGCCGGTCACGCCGTCGCGCCAGAACTGGCCTTGCGACACCGAGCTGAGCGCCCACGGCGCGTCGGGATAGGCGACGTGGCCGCGACACACCGGGACCGGCCGCGCAAAGAAGAACTGCGCGCCGACCATCGACGACGTCGCGTTCGTGAGGCGACGCACTCCCGCCAGCGCAGGATCGGCGGCCGCCAGCGGATCGCTGATCAGCGCCTGCGCGCGATCGAGCGGCAGCGCGAGGACATAGTGATCGGCGGTGACCGTCGTGCCGGCGACACGAGCGCCGGTGAGACGGTTACCGGCGAGCAGCAGCTCCTCTACCGGTGAGTCGAAGTGGAAGCGCACGCCTCGGCGCGTGAGCTCGTCTTGCCAGGGCTTCAGCCAGCGCTCGGTGGTCGGTCCGTCGAGCACGCCGTCGGTGCGCGTGCCGTTGCGGAAGAAGTCGGCGAGGATGCAGAGGCCCTTCGAGGCGACGGTCCGCGCGCTCCCGTTCTTGGGATCCATCGCGACCATGAAGCGCGTCGTGTAGATGTACTTCTGGAACGACGGGTCGCACTCGTTGCCGCCGACGAAGTCCCAGAACGTCATCTTCTCGTACTCGCCGACGCGGCGATCGTCGCACGAGACCATGAAGCGAAGCATGGCGTGAGAGAAGCGGACGACGTCGGCCTCGCGCACGTTGGTCTTGCTGAAGAACTGCTCGATGGTGCGCGACACCTGGAAGAAGTCGCCGATGTCGCGCGGCGCATGGCGCTCGAAGACGAAGCCCCCCGCTTTTTCCTCCATGCCCATCTGGTCGCTCGGCTTGATGCGGCCGGCGACCGTGCCGGCCACGCCGCCGTCGGTCACGGGGATGCGTTCCATGGTGTCGATGACGTGCCGGTAGAACGAGGGGAAGAAGCGGAAGCCGTGCTCGCCGGGAAGGTCCTTGCGGCCGCCGGTGCCGGTGCCGGCGATGAGCTGACTGCAGGCCTTGCCGCCTGGCTCGTTCTTCGACTCGTAGACGTCGACCTCGAAGCCGCGATCGATGAGCTCGTGCGCGGCGGTCATTCCGCCGATGCCGCCGCCGAGCACCGCGACGCGCTTCGGCACGGCGGGGGGCGGAGGCGGCGGCGGAGGCGTGATGCCGCCGAGGGCCTTGATGATGCGCGGGACGTCGTCGCTCTCGCGCGTGCGAATGAGGCGCGCGACGAGGTGGAGCCCGCCCCACGGCTTGACGATGTTCCTGGCGACGAGCGCCGCGCGTCCGTCGAGCCGAGGCGTGACCAGCGCGCGCCCGTTCTCGTCGAGGGGCGCCAGCTCGACGGCGGCACGCCACGCGAGATCGCGGGCCACAGAGATGCCGATCTTGTTGACCGAGGCGTACTCGATGCCGGCCATGCGATCGAGCAGCCCGATCCACGGCGAGACCTGACCGATGACGGCGTCGACCTCGCGCATGAGGCCGCCCACGATCTGGCTGATGTGATCGAAGTCGCCGCGGATGTCCGCGATGCGGGGACCAGGGCACGTCTCGGCAGTGGCCACGGAGAGATCGAGCAGCAGGTGCGCGCTGAGGCCCGAGTAGAGATGCTGGAGGATGGTGGGCTCGCGCTCCTTGCAGGCGTCGAGCGAGATCTTCCATGACTCGCTCACGGCGCGACCGGCGCGAGAAGCCTCGACGGCATCGAGGTAGCGGTTGGCGAAGCGCGTATCGAGCCGATTCATCCGGTCGGCATCGAGGAACGCGCCGCCGCGGATGCCCTTCCGCACCTCGACGGTGACGCGGCGGTAGAGCGCCGCGAAGTATCCGATCCGGTCGCCGGTGGTGATGGCATCCGCGATGATGGCGTCCAGCCCGTCGATCACTTCGTCGATGTTACGTGCGCTCATCCGGTCGTTGGGTCCTTCGCGCGCTCGAGTCCGTGCGCGCGAATCAAGTTGTAGACATGCGATCGAGTCACTTCGAGGCGTCGCGCCGCTTCGACGACGTTCCACGCCGTCTCCTCGAGGGTGCGGAGGACGAGCTGGCCCTGAAAGCGACGCGTGGCGGCCTGGAAGCTCGTGGCCACTTCGGGCTCGGCGGACGTCTCGTCCGGGAAGACGTGACGTGTCTCGATCTGCGTCGCGCCTTCGCCAGCCGCCCGGATCACAGCCGCCTCGATGGAGTTCTCGAGCTGCCTCACGTTGCCCGGCCAGTCCGCGGTCTCCGCGGCGCGAATGGCCGCGCGCGAGATCGAGAGCGGCAACACCGAGTGCTGCTCGCAGGCGCGCGTGACGAAGAGCGTGACGAGATCGCGGATGTCCTCGGGACGCGCCGCCAGCGACGGGACACGAATGGGCAGGATCTCCAGGCGATAGAACAGGTCCTCGCGAAAGGTCCGTCGCTCCACTGCCGCCTTCAGATCGACGTTCGTCGCGGCGATGATGCGTACGTCTGCGTGCTCGGCCTTCGTGGCACCGAGCGGAAAATACTCGAGCGACTGCAGGAGCTGGAGGAGCTTCGACTGCGCGCTCGCGGAGAGCGCGTCGATCTCGTCGAGGAAGAGCGTGCCGCCCTCGGCGGCCGCCACCTTGCCAAGGATGCGATGCGTCGCCGTGGAGTGCGCGCCGGGCATCGCGCCGAACAGCTCGCTCTCGACGAGCGCTTCGGGGAGCGTCGCGCAGCTCAGCTCGACGAACGGCTGTATGGCGCGTGGGCTGTTGGTGTGGATGACCCGTGCCAGGTGCGTCTTGCCGGTGCCGGACGCGCCGGTGAGGAGGACGGCGATCTTCCTCGGCGCCGCCGCCGCGATGTCGCGCAAGAGGCGCCCGATGACCTCGCTCCGTCCGGCGAAGGCGCCGAGCTGCAGCGTCGCGCGGTACGGTCGCGTGGCATCCTGCGCTTCGCGCTCGCGACGACGGAGCAGCAGGCGATCGGCGAGCGCCGTGAGGTGGTGCGCGAAGAGCTCTGCGCGCGCGCGATCCTCCTCGGTGAACGGCCCGGGCTCGCGCCGGTCCTGGAGGTACACGACGCCGAAGGGAGGATCGGTGCCGATGGGCGCGCAGAGCACCGCCTCGATCCGATTTTTCTTCACGCTCTCGCGTGTGTCGAAGCGGGGGTCGTCGAGGGCCGATGCGCTGACGATGGTGCGACCCGTGGCGATGGCCTCCGCGATGACGCCGCGCGAGATGGCGGCGCGGGTCTCGGCGACGTCGGCCTCCGAGAGACCGGTGGCGATCCACCAAAGCCCAGCGTCCTTCGGACAGGCGTCGTCGCGAAGCTCGATGTAGCCGCGCGCGGCCGTGCTCGTCTGGAGGATGAGCGCGAGCGCTTCGTGGAGGAAGACCTCGAGGTCATCCTTCGCGCCGAGGTCGAGGAGCTTGCGGTAGAGGTCGCGCTCGACCCGGAGCGACGCCGCCTCGGCCTCGAAGCTTCGCGGAGGCATCCGGAGCGTCACAGCTCCAGCGTACGCGGGCCGGTGTCTCCGCAACAGGATGAGGCGGTGTCCAGCAGCGTGGACAGCGCTGTCCAAAAAATTCGACACCTGCGACGGCGCGTGTCGCGCGTCAGCTGGCGGCACTCGCGGCCGCGACGGGCGCCAACCGCAGCATCGGAAGGGTGCTGCGGCTGCCATGGAGTGCCGGGTTTTGTGCGCCATTCGTCGCGAACTGCACGGCGCCCGCCACGGTCTCGTGGACCGAGCCCAGGCTCACCGCGCCGACGGGCGCTCGGGCGAGGACGTCGAGGAGGTGGTGTGTAAACACGCCGTGACGATACGAGGGCTCCTCGTTCGCCCCTTCCTTGTCGCTGCATGCCGTCAGCAGGGCGGCGCGGCTGCCGAACGCGAGGCGGTTGAGCGACACGCGATCAAGGTGCCGGACGCGCGGTCCGCTCCAGAGGCCGGGGCCCTCGAAAGTGCGACCGCCGGCAGCGCCGTTGAACGACGCGTCGAGCACGACGGTGATGCTGCGTGCGTCGATGCGGCGGACCCAGGCGGAGAGCTCCGACACCAGGTTGATCGCGGTCACGCTCAGGCGCTTGTAATCGGTATCGTGCATAACGGCGTGAATCGAGGGCTCGCCGCACGCGGCGTCCACCTCGGGACTGCCGTGACCTGCGAAGTAGACGAGCAGGTCGTCGTCCTTGCCAACGAGGCGCGGGAGCTCCTCGGTCATCACGCGCGTGATGCGCGCCTTCGTCGCACAGTCGTCGACCAGGAGCGTGACCTGCCGACTGCCATCGACGCGCTCGTTGAGCAGCGCGGCGAGCGCTTCGGCATCGGCGCGCGCGAACTCGAGGTCGCGGATCTTGTCGTCAGCGTAGTGATTGATCCCGACGATCACGGCGTGGAACATTTCCGCCTGCGAAGCAGAGACCGTGCCGTTCGCGAGCGCGCGGCGATCGGGCATGAAAATAGCCCTCGCGCGGCTTCGACCGAGAGGTCCGTGTCGACGTTCGTCGACACGAGGTGATCTCGACGACGACGAATGTCGACGACGAAGTCAGGCGCCGTGCGGGCCGGTGGCCTCGTAGAGCTCCTTGAGGAGCGCGACACCAGGCTTGCTCTTGCCTTCGGCGATCGCCCACACGGCAGCACGGATGGCCTCGTTCACCGGGACCGCGACGCCGTGCTTGCGTCCGCGATCGATGACCTCGCCGTTGAGGAAGTCGACCGCGGGCGTGCGACCACGCTCGATCGCGGAGAGCATCGAGCTCTTCATGCGGCGGTAACGAAAGCCGACCGCGAGCAAGAGGCCGTGCTTGGCGACCAGGCTCGGCGAGCCCGCCGTCGCGCGCTCGGCCTCGTCGAGAGCGATCCACGACAGGTCGATGGTGCCCGACACCTTCTCGAGCCGGACGTTCTCCTTGCGCGCGACCTGGGTCACCTCGGTCATGATCTCGAGCGCGAGACGTCGTACGAAGCGATGAGGCATCAGCGCGCCCAAGCGATCGCCGCCGACCGTGCCGAGAGAAGAGATCGCGCAGTTGATGGCGAGCTTGCTCCAGCGCTTTCCGCGCAGGTTGTCGGTGGTCTCGACGGGACCGATGGCCTCGAGCGCGCGCGTCAGCGGATCGTGGGCGGGGCCGAGCGCGCGGCCGTCCATGCGACCGAGCGTGAAGCCGCCGGCGGCGGTGCGCTCGTAGAGGCCGGGCTCGGGCATGGTGGCGCCCCACGCGACGATGCCGCCGATGACGCGGTCGTCGCCGGTGATCTTCGCAATGCGCTCCTCGCAGAGCCCGTTCTGGAGGCAGACCATGGCGCCGTCGGCAGCGAGAAGAGGAGCGGCCATGCGCGCGGCCTCTTCGACCTGCGGCGGCTGCGTCGCGAGGATGACGTAGTCGAACGTCTCGCCGGCGGACGCGAAGTCCGACACGCCGAGCGCGACTCGCGCGCGGACATGACGCGGAGCGCCTTCGCCGACGAGCTTGAGGCCGCGAGCGGAGAGCGCCGCGTGGATGCCCTCGTTGGTGGTGATGGCGGTCACATCCTGGCCGCTCTCGGCGAGCGTGCCGGCCACGATGCCTCCGATGGCGCCGCATCCCATGACCAGGAATCGCGGAGAAGCGGGGGTCGACATTGCCGCCGACACTAGCATCATCCCCGTTGCAGGCCAGGCGGAGCAAGAGGCATGCTCCCGTCCGTGCGAACCAAAATGTGCGGTGATTTACGGGGTTTAATGGTGATCGCCGCGCTCGCCGCCTCGACCGCCTGCGTCAATCCGGGCGCATCGAGCGGATCCACTGCTGGAATGGCAGCGAGCGCCAACCCCACGGCGCGCGCGCTCCACGCGCTCTTCGACGCGGAGTGGGAGCACGATCTCGCGGAGTCGCCGATCTGGGCCTCGAGCATCGGCGACCGGCGCTACGACACGAAATGGGACGACGTCGGGCTCGCCGCGCAGGCACGGCGCGAAGCGCGCGATCGCGAGGTGCTGCAGAAGATCACGCGCATCGCGCGTAGCGAGCTCTCGCCAAGCGACGCCCTCAGCTACGACGTGTTTCGTTACAAGTACGAGACCGCGGTCCTGGGACAGCCTTTCCGCCTCTACATGTTCCCGCTGAACCAGCGCGGCGGGATCCAGACCGCCGACGAGCTGGCCGACGAGCTGCCGTTCGCATCGGTCAAGAGCTACGCCGACTGGAACGCCCGGCTCGCCGCCTTTCCCGCGTACATGGATCGGACCATCGAGGTCCTCGGCGAGGCCATCCGCGCGCGGATGGTCCACCCCAGGATCGCGATGCAGCGCGTGGTTGCGCAGATCGACGCGCAGATCGTCGCCGACCCCACCAGGAGCCCGTTCTACGCGCCCTACAAGAAGATCGACGCGGGTGTCGCCCCCGCGGATCGCGAGCGACTGACCGCCGACGCCAAGCGCGTCGTGATGGCGAGCGTCGTGCCAGCGTTCGTGAAGCTGCGCGCGTTCTTCGTCGGCACGTACCTGCCTGCCTGTCGCGAGACGGTCGGCGTGTGGGATCTCCCCAATGGCCCGGCGCTCTATGCGTTCACCGCGCGGCAACACACCACCACCACGCTGACGCCCGATCAGATCCACGCCATCGGCCTCCGCGAGGTCACACGTATCCGCGGCGAGATGGAAGCGGTGAAGACGCGCGCCGGCTTCGGCGGCTCGCTGAAGGACTTCTTCACGTTCCTCCGCACCGATCCGCGATTCTTCTACAAGGACGGAGCCGAGCTGCTCATGGGGTATCGCGATCTCGCGAAGCGTGTCGACCCGCAGCTGGTGAAGGTGTTCCGCCGCCTGCCCCGCACGCCGTACGGAGTACTGCCGATCCCCGACGCCACGGCGCCCGACACCACCACCGCGTACTACCGCGAGCCTTCCGCCGACGGCTCGCGCGCGGGCACCTTCTTCGTGAATCTCTACAAGCCCGAGGCGCGTGCGCGCTGGGAGATGACGTCGCTGACGCTGCACGAATCGGTGCCGGGTCATCATCTCCAGATCGCGCTCGCCATGGAGGAGGAGGGTATTCCGCAGTTCCGCCGGCACGGCGATTACAGCGCCTTCGTCGAGGGCTGGGGCCTCTACGCCGAGACGCTCGGCGAGGAGATGGGCCTCTACGAGGACCCTTACGCGAAGTTCGGACAGCTGACCTACGAGATGTGGCGCGCCGTTCGGCTCGTGGTCGACACCGGCATCCATCACCTGAAGTGGGACCGGCAGCGCGCCATCGAGTTCTTCATGGAGAACGCAGCGAAGTCCGAGCTCGACGTGGTGAACGAGGTCGATCGCTACATCGTGTGGCCGGGGCAGGCGCTCGCGTACAAGCTCGGCGAGCTGCGAATCAAGGACCTCCGGAGGAAGAAGACCGCCGAGCTCGGCGCGCGGTTCGATCTCAAGGCCTTCCACGAGGCGGTGCTACGTTCAGGCCCGCTCCCGCTGGACATCCTCGAGCGCGAGGTGATGGCAACGACGACGACGACGACGGAGGCGAAGCGATGACTCCCGGAAAAATCCGCACGTACCACGGCTCGGTGTCGATCATCACGGGCGGCGCATCGGGCATAGGACGCGCGATGGGCCTCGAGCTAGCGCGCCGCGGCGCAGGCGAGGTGGTGATCGCGGATCTCCAGGACGGCCTCGCCGAGGCCACCGCGGAGGAGATCCGCGTGCTCGGCTCGCGCGCCACGGTGGTGACGCTCGATGTACGCGACGGCGAGGCGGTGGAGCGGATGTTCGCGGACGTGCAGCGTGCCTCGGGCCGCATCGACTACGTCTTCAACAACGCCGGCACCGGCGTGATGGGCGAGACCGAGCTCCTCGAGAAGCGCGACTGGGACCTCACCATCGACATCAACATCGGCGGCGTGGTCAACGTTGTGCGCGCCGCTTATCCCCGGCTCATCGCGCAAGGCTTCGGCCATCTCGTGAACACCGCGTCGATGGCGGGGCTGGTGGGCTCACCGTTCCTCTCGGTCTACGTGGCGACGAAGCACTTCGTGGTGGGCCTTTCCAAGTCGATGCGTGTCGAGGCGGCCCGCCATGGCGTCCGCGTGAGCGCGCTGTGCCCTGGCGCGGTGAACACGCCGCTGCTCACGGGCGGATCGATCGGGCGCTCGATCTACGAGATGAGCGACGAGCGTAAGCTCGCATGGTGGGAACGCTTCCGTCCCGGCGACGTGACGGTCTTCGCGACCCAGGCGCTCGACGAGATCGCAGAGAACCACTCGATCATCGTGCTACCGAAGCACAATCGCGTCGGCCTGGCGCTGTTTCGCCTGGTTCCGGGCCTCGAGGAGAAGATCGTGGGGAAGATCTTCGCCAAGACGCTGAAGGACTTTCCCGAGATGACGCGCACGCGCTGAGGAACGTCAGAACCACGTCTCCCACGCGCCCTGAACGAAGGCGGCATGGCACGTGGCGGAGATGCGATCCACGTCGCCCGCGAACGACTGGATCTGGTGCAAGCGGTAGCTGTCGATGGCGACCAGGGTGCCCGCTTGGTACTTGCATGTAAGATGCATGCGCTCCGAGCTCTCCTCGTCGTCCTCGTCGTCGTCCGCTCCCTCCGCGGCGTCGTAGGCTCGACTGTCCTCGCCATCGTACATCGCATCCCATACGCGAAGCCCGCCCCCGGCCGCCGGCGGCGACAGCATGACCACCAGCGTGAGCGCCGGGGCGCGGGCCGCGATGTGCGCAGGCGTCAGGCCCTCGGTATCGAAATGGATCTCGCCGCCGCGCGTCGCCACCAGGCCGCCCGCCGGAAACACGTGCACGCCCGGGCCGCACCATCCGGCGCGGGCCACCACCTGCGCGCCGCCGCCGCCGCCGCCGCCGCCGCCAACCACGCGCGCCACGAGGTCGCGCATCGCGGCCTGGAGGCCCGGGCAGGCATGCTCCACCACCGCGTCCGAGGCCGAGGTCTTCTCGAAGTAGTCCGCGGAGCGGCCCTGCTCGAGATGCGTGTACCATGCACGACCGAGGCTGAACTGCGCGCCGCCGAAGTCGCTCACCCAGGCTTCGCGCGCCTCGCGCACCCCGGCCGCCCAGCGTGCCGCGCGCTCCGCGTCGATCGCCAGTGGCAGCTCGATGGCCAGTGACGTCTCGAGGAGCGGCAGGAGCGGTGCCTCACCGCCCCCAGCGACGGCGCCGCTCATCGGTCAGCAGCGAGCGTCGACTGCGGGACGCAGCAGGCCGCCTTCTTGTCGACGACCACCGACAGCGTGCGCTGCCGATCGGCCCAGAATGCCTTCTCGCCCGGGGTCTTCGCGCTGTCGATGCGCGGGCCCGTTCGCCCCAGCTGCGTTCGCCAGTCGTTCATCACTTCGCTCGGGATGTCGGCGATGATCTCGTCCTTCGACTTCGCGGCCACCGCCGGCGGCTCCTTCATCGTGTAGCCGACGCCGTGGAGCAGGTGATCCACGATCGGTCGATCGAGCACGTCGACGTACGCGAGCACGCGCTTGGGACGACCGTTGCGAGAGACGGCGCTGCCCGCGAGCTGCTGCATCCACGCATGACGCCGTGACACGAGCGGGTTGCCCGAGCGATGCCGCGCCTCGGCGTCCGTCGCGAGTAGCACCTTCTCGGCGAGCTCGGTGCCGTTGGCGGCGTCGAAGTTGTAGAGCTTGGGCGACGCGAGCACCTCGGCCTCGCGCTTGGCGATCTCCGCCTCGTCCCAGGGCTCGACGGCTGCCGGCGGAGCGCCGAGGTCCTGCTCGCGGAACCAGTCGATGGGCTCCACCGCCGCGCCATGCTGCCTGGCGAGGCTCGTCACGTAGGTCATCTCGAACGAAGCATCCTCGAGGTGGCCTTCGCGGTAAGGATCGACGCGCACCGCGACCAGCACGAGGTCCGGCTTGAACGACGCAAGCACGTCGCCGAGCCTGGAGAGCGGATAGCGGCTCTCCACCATGTGCATCTTTCCGATCGTCCCCACCACGGTCGCCTGGTACGTCGGCTCGGGAGGCGGCGGGCACGGACGCGGCTTCGGCTCCTTTGCGGGGACGCGCTCCGAGGGATCGCAACCAGCCAGCAACGTGGCCGAGGCTGTCGTCGCTGCGAGCAGCGCGAGCACAGCGAGCGCGCGCGGCGCGCGCGGGGCGCGCGGAACCAGAGGCGGCATCAGAGCGAGGAGACGCGTGTCATCAGCCGACCGCAGAGATCCGATCCGGCGTTCTTCGCGCGCTCGAGCGTGAGCCCCTCCTGGAACATGTTGGCCGCGGCCTTCTCGTTGCCGATGAGGAGGTGGCAGATGCCGAGCATCTCGTAGTCCTCGGGCTCGTTGTGCTTCGACACCATGTCGGTGAGGGGCGCGATGGCCGCGCGATGGGCCTCGATGAGCTTCTCGCTCTTCGGTCCCGTGCGCTTCGCGAGGATGAGGAGCTTGAGCGCCTGGCGCATGTCCTCGGGCCGATTGGCCGTGAAATCCGGACGCGTGAACAGCGCCTTGTACCCGTCGAATGAGCCTTCCGCGTCACCGCTGCGCGCAAGCGTGACGATCTCTTTGACGGCGCCGACCAGGGCTTCCTTGCTCATGTTGAGTCGAGGATACTTTGCCCGGGGCGCGACTGCGAGCGGCTGATATCCTCCATTGATGCGGCCCGCCAAGTCGCCGACCTCGATATCGGCCTGGACTTTCGGGGGATTCGGGGTCGTCGCGGCCGCGATCTGCGCCTCCGCGTCGCTCTCGAGCGCTGCCTGCGGGTCCACGGGAGCCGCCGACCCGGGAGGACAAATCGATGCCGGAACGGACGCCGAGCCCGATGCTCAGCCCGCCCAAGACTCTGGCGCTCTCGATGCGGGCTCCGGCGTCGACGCGAGCGATGCGAAGGCCGACGTGGTCGTTCCGCCGGCGCACTTCTGCGCGGGGCAAGCTCCGGCGCCGAAATTCTGCGACGACTTCGACGACGGTGACCTCACCAACAACTGGACGGCGTCGGCGGTGCAGCCGGGCAGCGTCTTCGAGCTCGACACCGCGACGTCCACCAGCGCGCCGGCGTCGTTCCACCTGATCGCGATGCCGGAGATGGCGGCGGCGCCGAACAACGCCCTCCTGCGCACGACCATGTTCGGGCTCGTGCACCATGCCAAGCTCGCGTTCTCGACGTTGCTCCCGAGCGTCACGTTCACGAAGGGCGTCATCGCCATCGCGCGCTTCCACATCTCGCTCAACGACTCGTACACGCTCTACCTTCGTGGCCCGGACGGCGCGGGCAACATCGCGACGCTCGAGGAGACCGCGATGGGCGTGACCACCGAGCATGCGCTGACGAAGCTGCCGCCGATCGCGGTGTGGACGCGCGTGGCGATCGATCTCGATCTGATGGGCGGCAAGGCGACCGTCGCGTTCGACGGTCAGAAGGCGCTCGACGCCGCGCCGATCGAAGTCATCGCAGGCAGCGAAGCGACGGTCAGGCTCGGCGCGATCGTCGACGGCCCGTCGGACGCGTTCGAGGCGCACTTCGACGACGTGATCGTCGACTTCTGACACGCCGCGATCCCGCGACCGCCGCGTTCAGTGCCCGTACTTGACGCTGCAGCCGTACGCCTTCGTCTCGGCGGTCGCGACCGGTCGCCCGGCAGCGACGTCGGCGACGGCGGCCTCGACATAGCTCACGAGCTTGCCGCCGGCCGGGCTCGCGCCTTCGCCGTCGGGTGAGTTGTCGACGGCGCCGCGATAGACGAGCGTGCCCTTGGGATCGATCACCATGATGTGGGGCGTGTTGGTGGCGCCGTAGATCTTGCCGACCGCGCCCTGATCGTCGAGCAGGATCGGGTGGTCGAGGTTGAACGTCTTCGCGCCTTCGCGGTTCGCTTCGACCCCGGCGCCCTGCTTTCCCGGCGCTCCGGAGTTCACCGCGAGCCACACCACGCCCGCCTTCGTCTCGCGACGCGCGGTGTCCTTCAACGAGCCCTTGGTGTGCGACGCCTTCACGAAGGGACAGCCCGGGTTGAACCACTCGAGCACGACCGTCTTGCCCTTGAACGACGAGAGGCGGAC
>JAYTOQ010000866.1:0-2918 GCA_043747665.1 Polyangiaceae bacterium
TCGGGTCGCAGACGACGGCGACGCGCGCGTGGTTCTTCGCCGCTGAGCGCACCATCGACGGGCCGCCGATGTCGATGTTCTCGATCACTTCTTCGTACCCAGCCGTCGGATTCTCCGCGACTTTCTCGAACGGGTAGAGGTTCACGACCACGAGGTCGATGAGCTTGCCGCCGATGCGCGCGAGATCCTGATCGTCGACGCCGGCGCGCGCGAGGATCCCGCCGTGGACGCGCGGGTGCAGCGTCTTCACGCGTCCGCCCATCACCTCGGGCGAGCCGGTGTAGCTCTCCACGGTCTCGACCGCGACGCCCTCGGCCGACAGCGCCTTGGCAGTACCGCCGCTCGAGAGGATGGTGACCCCGCGCTTGGCGAGGGCCGACGCGAAGCGCATCAGGCCGGTCTTGTCGGAGACAGAGATGAGCGCGGTCCGGATGGGCATGGGCCGGGTTTAGTGACCGCCGGCTACGTGGTCAATGCACGCAGGCCCCTTAAAGGCGCACGGCCCGGGGGTTAGCCCGGGCCGCCGTCTGCAGGGGAGACTCGAAGAAGAAGCGAGCGAGCGAGCGATCAGATACCGAGCTTCATGAAGTTCATTCCGCGTCCAGCGAGTCGGAGGCGAACTCGTCGGCATCGAACTCGTCCTCCTCCTCCTCTTCCTCCTCTTCCTCGGCCTTCACGGGCTTGGCGAGGATGGGGAGGCGGCGCTTGCCGACGGGACCTTCGTCGACGTAGTCGCGGAGGGCGGACATGTCCTTGAGGGCTTCGAGCTTGGCGAGGCCCTTCACCTCGACCTGGCGGATGCGCTCGCGGGTCAGGTTCATGATGGCGCCGACCTCTTCGAGCGTCGTACCGCCGCGATCGGCGACGTCGAGCGCGCAGGTCTCGGCCATCTCCCAGACCTCGAGGTCGGGGAAATTCAGCTTGATCGCGCCGGTGCGGGCCGACACGTCGAGATAGAGATGGTGCTTGCACGAGACGAACGGGCACGGACGCTCCGCCTGCGCGCAGTCCTCGCGGAGCTTGGGGCGCACGACGTCCTCGACGTCGGGATAGAGCATGCGACCGAGCTCCAGCTCGCGCTTCGTCATGCGCTTCACGCTGATGGTGCGTGCGCGCACGTCGCGCTTGCGGCGCGAGCGGCGCTGCTCGCGCGTGACGCCCTTGTCCTCGGACGTCGCGTCGGTATCGAGCGCCAGGGCCCCCTCCACCGTTGGGGATGCCGGCTCTTCCAGCAGCGACGTCTCGTCGATCAGATCCCCAGCGATTGCGTTCTTCGGGTCCATGATGCTCCTCCCAGGCGCTGCAACTTCAACTGCGATGGAGGACCGTGCGGAGTACACACGTCCGTCCTGGCAGCGGGCGGTGCGGACCGACGTCCTACAGCGCGCTACCTTTCCCCCTGGCCCAACTTCGATAAGCGCGCCTGCGAAGACAACGCTCGTGACGAAGTCGAACGACTCCCGTGCGCGACCCTCCCCCAAGGCTCGCGTTTTCGTCCGAAAAAATTCGGAAGGTGCCTCGCTCTGCCCGGATTCAGCGAATCCAGACGGCGAGACGGCCTGGCAGATCCCACCGAGTTACCGATGCAAATCGCCGGCGTAGGTCCGACGCGAGCGACTGTATTCCGAACAAAAGATTCGGGTCAATCCATCGCTCGCGTTTTTTTTGCCTGTTTCCATAATGGAACTGTGTTCGCGCAGTTAGATCGATGCCGTGACAAACAATGTCATAGCGCGAGCTGAGCCGGCACTTGCAGGTCGCACGGAGGGATCGTCGCAGGCCATGAGGGCGCGCGTCCAAATTCTGCCTCGTGGTACATTCGCCGCGATGCTGGCCAGGGACGTCTCCGCTCGAGGTGCGCGGATCCGCTTCGTCGAGGCCGGTCCGCGTGACGGTGCGCCGCTCGTGATGGTCCACGACGGCCTCGCGAGCCACGAGACGTTCCTGCGAACGATGGAGCATCTTCCAGATCTCCGGGTCATCGCCCCCGACCTCCCGGGCTTCGGCGCGAGCGAGAAGCCGGACCCGCAGCGCTATGCTTACGGCTGGGACGCGTTCGCCGACTCCATTGCCGATCTCGTCGGCGGCCTCGGCTTGGGCCGGGTGCACGTCTGCGGTCACGCGATGGGCGGCGGAGTCGCGCTCGCGCTCGCGGCGCGCCACCCCGCGCTCGTGCACAAGCTCGTGCTGGTCGATGCGCTGGTCTACCCCATCAACGATCACTTGCTGGAGCGCGCCGGGCGTATTCCGCTCGTCGGCGGCGTCCTCTGGCGCCAGCTGATGGGCCACGCGCTCTTCCGTAGCTACGTCGAGGGGTCGGTGTATGCAGGTTGCACGGACGTGCCCGCGGGCCGGGTAGACGCCTTGTTCGCGTCGTTCAATGCGCCGGCCGCGCGTCAGGCCGCGCACGCCACCATCGTCGCGAAGGCAGACACCCGGCCGCTCGTCGCGCGCCTCCCGCGGGTCAACGCCGAGTCCCTCGTGGTGTGGGGGCGCGACGACCGCATGGCTCCCGTCGAGCACGGACGCCGCCTGGCGCGCGCTCTCAAGGGTCGCTTCGAGGTCCTCGAGTGCGGTCGCTGCCCGCCCGACGAGGAGCCCGCCGCCTTCGCCGCGGTGGTGGCCTCTTTCCTGCAAACCGAGAAGTCGTGCCGCGCGCCGTCGTCCAGGTCCCTGCCGCACGTGCCGTGAGCGCCGGCCTCCGCACCAGAAACCGCTCCGCGCTGGTCGGATCGGCGATCGTCGCGTCGCTGATCGCGTTCGCGGTGCTGGGGCCGATCCTTTCGAGCCACGATCCGTACGCCAGCGACTTCGTGAACGGCATCTCGCCCGAGAAGCTCCCGGTCGGTCCGAGCTCGACGTTCTGGCTCGGCACCGACCGGCTCTTCCGCGACGAGCTGAGTCGCCTCGCGTCCGGC
>JAYTOQ010000867.1:0-4736 GCA_043747665.1 Polyangiaceae bacterium
TGTGGGGGAGACGATGGACGGGATGATTCGGACAGCATGGAGGGCCTTCTGGGTAGGCCTCGGCGCGTCCGCTGTCCTCATCAGCCAGAGCGTCCTCGCGCCGGCGCCGGGTCCGTCGACCGTGCCCGCCGATCCCGCGGCCGCGCCGCTCGTCGCGCCTCTCCCGCATCTCGCGCCCGCCGCCCCCGCCGCGCCCGCCGCGGCTCGACGCAAGAGCGCGGATCCACTCAGCGTCCGCTGCGCGACGGTCGCGAACGTCCTGCGCTGTTCCTGAAATTCTTCAGCGGATGTCGCACCGCGGCCCGCACGTGCCATTGCTGCCATTGCTGCCATTGCTGCCGGCGGCCCCGCCATCCCTGAGGCAGCCGCCTCGACACTCGAAGTCGTCGGTGCAGGCCTCGCCGCCCGCCCTTTTCATCGTGCATTTGCCGCGGATGCACTGGAACGAGCCCTCGCAGACGTCACCGGGACAGGGCTCGCCCTCCTTCGAGGGCGCCTTGCCGGCGACGCACTTCCGCGGCGCCTGACCGTTCTTCTGCTTCGGCCCGGCCGCGGGCAGGCACTGCATGCCATCCTGACAGTCGTTGGAGATCAGACACGCGCCGCCGTCGTCGACGGGCTTCTGGCACTTGTGCTTGATGCAACGGTCCTTGCATTCGGGATGACGCTTGTCGACGTCGTTCTGCCGCGCGTACGTCGCGAGTGAATCGACGGTCCCTCCACACGACGTCTCCTCACCGACGCCGGCCGGCGCGCACTTGCCGGGCGCGGTCGGGCCGAGGTCCTTGCAGCGAAGCTCGCCCGCGCACTCGAGCGAGGAGCGGCAACGCTGGCCGGCGGCGAGCTTGCCCTTGAAGATCCCCTGGCACGCCGCAGGCGGACCGGGCGGGAATGGCCCGACCCAGTCACAGCCCTCGAGCGTCTTGTCGAAGGCGGCGATGCACGCATCGACGTCCTTCTCGTCGAGCGCGATGGCGTCGTGTCGGATCGCGGCGCTCAGCTGACGCGTGCACTCTACAGTGATCACGACGCTGGGCTTCGCGTGGCAGCACTCCGCGCGCTTCTTCTCGGGAAGCGTCGTGAGAGCGTTGCAGAGCTTCTCGGCAAGCGGCACAGGCGCCGCGTTCGCCTCGACCGGGTAGACGGGCTCGACGTCGTCGCCGCCACTGGCCGCCGCGGCATCGGCGGCCGCGTCGCCAGAGGCGGTGACCGCGCCACTCATGTGCGCCACGCCCGCGTCGGGGCCGGCGGGCGTCGATTTCGGGCACCCCAGCGCGAGGACCGACACGAGAGCCACGACAGCGGAGCACGCGATTCTCATGCGGTGCACGCTACCCCTACGTGCCGGCCCCCTGGGCGGATGCACGCTTACGAAACTTCACGTTCGGCGCCGTGAAGGGATCATGGGGCTCGCGTGTGAAAGGGATAGGCTTTCACCACCATGCGGTCGCTTACACTCCTCGGTGCGCTCTCCTTTGCGGCGGTCCTCGCCGCCTGCGGCAGCTCGCCGGCCACGCTCGGTTCGTGGACCGCCGCCGCGGTCGCGCCAGTCGCGCCAGTCGCGCCGCGTGCCGCCACCAAGCAGCCGTCGTTCGGTGCCGATGCCATCGACGGTGCGCTCCGCGAGGCCTGGCAGAAGCAAGGCCTCGCGCCCGCGCCGCGCGTCGACGACGCCACGTTCTTGCGGCGCGTGTACATCGACATCATCGGCACCATCCCGCCGCCCGACGCCACGACGGCGTTCGTCGCGAGCACCGCGCCCGACAAGCGCACGAAGATGGTCGAGGCGCTCCTCGCTTCGCCCGACTACGCCGAGCACTGGATGAACTACTGGGACGACGTCCTCATGGGTCGCGCGACCAAGGGCCCCGTCGTCGACCGCATGGCGTTCCGCTACTGGCTGCGCGCGCGCTTCGAGGCCAACGCCCCCTGGGATCGCATGGTGCGCGATCTCGTCTCCGCCACCGGTCAGAACAGCATCGGCGGCGCACGCGTGCGCATCCCGCAGGCGCAGAGCGTGCCGCTCGGCACGGCGGTCCCGAAGGGCGACGAGGACGCCGCCGATCTCGAGAAGATCAACGGCGCCGTCAACTGGACGCTGCGCTTCGAGGGCATGCCGCAGGACCTCGCAGGCAACGCCTCGCGCATCTTCCTCGGCGTGCAGATCCAGTGCGCGCAATGCCACGACCACAAGACCGAGAAGTGGAAGCAAGACGACTTTCGCCGCTTCGCCTCGGCGTTCCTGCACCATCGCGTCGATCCCGTCGATCGCGGAAAGCCGATGGGCAACATGAAGCGCGTCGAGGTCGTCGACCTCGGCAAGGTCGGGCAGCGCTTCGCCAAGAACGCCGAACTCGGGCCCATCGCGGCGACGAAGGCGACGGCGCTCGACGGTACCGATCTCGAGAAGGGCGATGGCACGCGCAAGGCGCTCGCGGCCTGGATGACGGCGCGCGAGAACCCCTGGTTCGCGAAGGCGTTCGTCAATCGAATGTGGGGTCATTTCCTGGGCCGCGGCTTCTACGATCCGGTCGACGACATGCGCGCGGTCAACACGCCGACCATGCCCGAGCTCCTCGACAAGATGGCCGCGGACTGGGCCCTTCACGACTACGACATCCCGTATCTGATCCGCACCATCTGCGCGACCGAGGCCTACCAAGTCGAGGCGAGCGCGACGGCGAAGTCCGATCCCGAGAACACCTACTGGACGCGCTTCCACCTCGTGCCGCTCGGTCCGGAGGAGCTGCTCAACGGTCTCCTTCGCGCGACCGATCTGGAGAGCGCCGCCAAAAAGGCCGGCATTCAGAACATGGATGCGCTTCGCCTCCAGCTCGTGCAGCAGTACGCGTTCCTCTTCGACGTTGACGAGACCGACGACACGCCCGACTACTCCGGGACGGTTACGCAGGCGCTCTCGCTCCTCAATGGCCAGCTCGTGGGGCAGGGCGCGCGCGCCATTCCAGGCTCGGCGCTCGACGACGTGCTCGCCAAGCCAGGCGACGACGCCGCCAAGATCGACGCGCTCGTGCTGCGGGTGCTCTCGCGCAAGCCCACCGACGACGAGCGGACCAGGTGGGTCAATTACGTGCAGATTGCAGGCAAGACGCCGCGCGCCACCATCCCGCCGCCAAAGCGTGGCGGCCCGGGCGGCGGTCCGCTCGGGCGCCTCGGCAATCGCGTTCCCCCCGTCGATGCACGTCGCGCCGCCTACGAAGACGTCATGTGGGCGCTCCTGAACTCGAGCGAGTTCGTCTTCAACCACTGAGGCTGATCATGCTTACTCGAAGAAATCTGCTGCGCGCGGGAGTGACGTCGGGCCTCGGCCTCGTCGTGTCGAGCTGGCTGGAGCGCGCCGCGCTTGCCGATACCGCGCTGGACGCCGCAAGAGGCGCACCGGCGAAGAGCGTGATCCTGCTCTACATGAACGGCGGGCCCAGCCACATCGACACGTGGGACCCGAAGACCGGCAAGGTCGCCGGTCCCGCCAAGTCGATCAAGACGAACGTGCCCGGCGTCATGATCAGCGAGCACATGCCGCGACTCGCGAGCATGACGAACAAGCTCGCCATCGTGCGCGGCATGACCAGCAAGGAGGGCAACCACCAGCGCGCCCAGTACCTCCTGCGCACCGGCTATTCGCCGAACCCGACCGTCGCGCATCCGTCGCTCGCGGCCTGGGTGGCGAAGCGCTTCGGTGAGCCCGCCACCGGCTTGCCGGGCAGCGTGAGCATCGGCGGTCCCAGCATCGGCGCCGGGTTCTTCGGCGTACAGTACGGGCCCTTCGTCGTGCAGGCCCCGGGACAACTCCCGCAGAACGTCGGCTACGGGCCGGGCGTCGACGACGCGCGCTTCGAAGCGCGCAAGGGCCTCCTCGACCGCCTCGACTCCCGCTTCGCGACGCAGACCGGCGACGTGAAGATCGACGGCCGCCGCCAGCTCTATGGCAAGGCCGATCGTCTGATGCACGCGAGCGCGCTCAAGGCCTTCGACGCGTCGGAGGAGACGGAGGCGGTGCGCGCTTCCTACGGCGACACGCCGTTCGGTCGCGGGTGCCTCACGGCGGCGCGGCTCGTCGGCTCGGGCGTGCGCTTCGTCGAAGTCACGCTCGACGGCTGGGACACGCATACCGAGGTGTTCGATCGCACGAAGAGCCTCATGGGTACGCTCGATCCCGCGATGAGCGCGCTGCTCGCCGATCTCCAGCGCCGTGGCCTCGCCGACAGCACGCTCGTGGTGTGGATGGGCGACTTCGGTCGCACGCCAAGCATCAACGGCAACGGCGGCCGCGATCATTTCCCGAACGCCTGGAGCGCGGTGCTCGCGGGCGCGGGCGTACGCGGCGGAGTCGTGCACGGCGAGACCGATGCCGACGGCGCGAAGGTGGTGAAGGACGCCGTCACCGTGCCGAACCTCCTCGCCACCATCGCCACGACGCTCGGGATGGACCCGGCCGACATGGTGCAGTCGCCCGCGGGTCGGCCCATCGCGCTGACCGACGGCGGCACGCCGGTGAAGGCCCTCCTCGTCTAGGCGCGGTCCAGCGCGCGCGGTCTGCTCGGGGAGGGACCGGGCGCCCGAGGGCAGTCGAGGTACGCCTCGCGATTGGCGCCGTGCCCGACGCCGCCCGCCTCGGGGACGGTACCAGGCACCGGAGGCCCTTGCGATGGTTGCGGCAGGCGAAGATCGCGGTAAAAGGGCTCCCAGAAGCATGACCACCACGCCCCCCGATCGAT
>JAYTOQ010000868.1:0-2468 GCA_043747665.1 Polyangiaceae bacterium
GAGGGCATGACGATGGAGGGCAAGACGATCGCGCTCGCCGTGACGGGCAGCATCGCCGCGTACAAGGCGGTGGAGGTCGCGCGCCTTTGCCTCAAGGCCGGCGCGAAGGTGGTGCCGCTCATGACCACGTCGGCGCAGCGCTTCGTCGGCGCGGTCACGCTCGCAGGGATCACCGGTGAGCCGGTCGCGACGGACATGTGGGATCCCGCATTCCCCGGGGAGATGCACGTCACCATCGCCGCGCGCGCCGACGTGCTCGTCATCGTGCCGGCGACCGCCGATCTCCTGGCGCGGCTCGCGCAGGGAAGGGCCGACGATCTCATTACCGCGACCGCGCTCTGCGCGCGCGGACCAGTGCTCGCCGCGCCGGCCATGCATCCCCGGATGTGGATGCACCCCGCGACCCAGAAAAACGTCGAGGAGCTCGCCCGTCAGGGACGCGTGCGGCTCATCGGGCCGGTCGAGGGGCCCGTCGCATCCGGCGAGAGCGGCATGGGCCGGATGGCGGAGCCCGGCGCGATCGTGAGCGCCATCGCCGCCGCGCTCCACGGGCGCGCGCTCGATCTCGCCGGCAAGCGCATCGTCGTCACCGCGGGCCCCACGCACGAGGCCATCGACCCGGTGCGCTACCTCGGGAATCGCTCCAGCGGACGAATGGGATTCGCGATCGCCGCCGCCGCCGCCGCGCGTGGCGCCGAGGTCACGCTCGTTGCCGGACCCGTCGCGCTCGTAACACCTCGTGGCGTCAAACGCATCGACGTCGAGAGCGCCGCGCAGATGCAGCGTGCGCTCGACGACGTCATGGGCATCGACCTCGCCAACGTCGATGCGCTGGTGATGGCCGCCGCCGTCGCGGACTTTCGCGCCGCGCAGGCGAGCACCACCAAGATCAAGAAGGCCGCCGGGGAGAGCGCATCGAGCATCGCCCTCACCAAGAATCCCGACCTCCTTGCCGCCATCGGCGCTCGGCGCACCGGCGCGCGTCCGGTGCTCGTGGGGTTCGCGCTCGAGACCGGCGACGACGCGGCAGTGCTTGCGTATGCGCGCGCCAAGCTCGACGCGAAGAAGGTCGACGTCGTCGTCGCCAACGCCGCGCACGAGTCGCTCGGACAGACCACGAACCGCGTCGCGCTCGTCACCAAGGACGGAACGAAGGGCGCCCCAGAGGCGTTCTCCGCCGGCGCGAAGGACGAGCTGGCGGGCCGTATTCTCGATGCGATCGTCGCCCGCCTGCCGTGACGACGGAGCGGCGGCGGGCCGGCGTCAGCGACTCTCGACCGCCGTCTCGAGGAGCTCGACGACGACGCGCACGACGTCGTCGGTCTTGCCGCGCGTGACGATGGCGCTCGCGCCGAGCTTCGTGAGCGCCGTCGTGCCGGCCCTCGGCGCGGCGTCGTAGACCACGACCGGGACCTTCGCGGTACGCGTGGTGCGGCGGAGCGCGCGGAGCGCGTCGATGACCTTCACGTCGCTCGCCTCGGCGTCGATGGCGACGACGTCGGGCGCGTCATTCGCGATGGCGAGCAGGCCTTCGAGCGCGGACGACCACGTCACCACGGCCGTGCCGCGCGCCTTGCACGCCTTCGCGAGCGCCCGCTGCGACGCGCTCGGCTTTCCGAGCACCGCGACGCTGCCCGCCGGGCTCGCGATGGCGCGCGGCATCGGCAGGCCGTTCTTCTCGCAGTAGGCGCGAGCGTCGTCCGACCGAACACGGTACTGCGCGCCCGGCGTCTTGATCGCGGGCAGCTTGCCCTCGCGGATCCAGAGGTAGACCGTCTTCGGGTGCAGCTCCCAGATCCGCGCGAGCTCCGAGGGACGGAGCAGCGCCATGACCGCCAGCATACGCGGCCGCGGTTGACGTGCGGCCACCATGTCGACTAGCAAGCGCCTCGTGGCGGGCTTCGCGACGTCGTCGCGGTGCCGTCGCCACACGCGCGTGGTCGTTGATGAGGCTCCCTCCGCCCGAGGGCTCCGCATCACACGGGAAGCCGGTGAAATACCGGCACGGCGCCCGCCACGGTGACCGGCGACGAATCCGAGCAGATCCACTGGGAACGCGAGCGCAACGTGCGCTCGCAGTCCTGGGAAGGGCTCGGAGGAGGATGACCCGGAAGTCCGGAGACCGGACCACGCGCGGACGAGACCTCTCGGATGTTGGCCGGCGCGGGCGTGCGCCAGCCGAGGTTTTCCATGACTCACAGAAGGTTTGCGCTCGCCCTCGTTTTGGGCGCGTCGCTCGCAGGGCTTTGTGCCACGGCCGCCGGCTGCGGCGACGACGAGGTCTTCAAGGCCACCGACGCCGGCTCGTTCGAGGCGTCCGCGGTCCCCGAGACCGGCACCATGGTCACGCCCGACGGCGGCGACAGCTCCGTCCCGTCGACCTGCGGCAACCCCACCGGCGCGCCGGAGCGGCTCCTCTTGACCGTCAACGGAGCGACCAGCGAGGTCGCGGCGTTCGACCTGAGCAC
>JAYTOQ010000869.1:0-5531 GCA_043747665.1 Polyangiaceae bacterium
TACTGTGCGTCGGCCTTGCTCCACAAGATCGCCGATCACGCCTTCACCTACGCGCCCAACGTCGGGTTTCTCTACCGCAGCGGGTTCGGGAGAGAAGGAAATCGTAGCCGGGTTGGCTGTGCAAACGACCGACCCTGCGAGTCGACGGGGTACCTCTTATACGAAATTGCGCTCGCGCTGGAACCGCCGACCGTGGTGGCGATGGATCGCCCCGGTCACTTCGAGCCCTGCCGCACGTTGCGCGCGCTCGAACCACGTCCGCACGATCTTGTTCGTGAGCCCTCGGCCGTCGTCCGTCGTGAGGACGCGGTCACGGAGGTTGCGATGCTTGGAGAGTGCCGCGGCGAGCTCTCCCGTCATCGTCACCTTGCGCCCCTTGCCTCCCTTGGGGACGGTCTCGTGTACCTCGGCCACCTTGCGGCCACGCCAGACCGAACGCTGCACGTGGATGATGCGCCGCTTGATGTCGAGGTCGCTCCACTCGAGCGCCATCATCTCGCCGCGTCGGAGCCCGGCGCTGCCGCCGAGCAGGATCATGACGTGGATGCGAGGGTCGACCTTCGCCGCCGCGTCGACCAACCGGCGGCACTCGTGGACCAGGTACCACTCGGGCACGTGGTCCGCGTCGATCGCCAGCAACCGGATGCGCGGAACGCGTTCGATGATGCCGAGCCCTTCCGACCTGCGAAGGCCTTCGCGACCGGCGAACTTCAAACACGCGGACAGCGCCGTCAGGACGCTGTTTGCGGTCTTCGCGCTTCGCTTCGCGAGGTCCGCTTTCAACGCGACGATGTCCTCGGCGCCGATCTGATCGAGCCGCTTCATTCCGAGGCGTGGAGCGATCCACGTTCGGGCTCGACAGGAATGACTGCCACGACACCGGGAAAGCTATCGCTCACGGTGTCGGCTTGCCGTCGTGCCCGCCTTGCTCCCTCACGGGAACGTCGTCCCACCAGCCGCTCGGCGGAAGTTCCTGACGGCGTGCCGGGTGCAGCGGGTAGAAGGATACGGTTGCTGGCGATCGACTCGCCGCCGACGAGCATCCTAACCGCAACGTGCCTTGCTGCTTTCGCGAGGTCGACCACCGCAAGAAGAGCGCCCACGGTCTCCCGCCTTGGCGGCGCCTTCGAAGGGCGATTGGCCGTCATTTCCGCACGCGACTCGCGTCGTGGCCCCCTGTCCTGGGGAAGGCATTCAATGCGCCCGCGACCCGATCGATCTTCGGCGCCGAGGGTGACGCCGCTGTACTGGAATGTCGAAGTGAAGGACGTCTTCGCGCGCTCCGAGCGACTCGTAGAGCGCGATGGCCGGATGGTCGCCGAGGTCCGCGTGGACGAAGATCGGCGCGCTCGCGCTGCTCGCGAGCTTCCGCCACTCGCCTTCGAGACGGACTGCAAGGGTGGGCGGATTGTTTGCGAGGCTTCGTCGTCGCGCTCGCGTGGCGCTAGCGACTGAATTCGGCCTGCAGCGCCTCGTCCACGGCCTTGCCGAGCATCGTCTCGAGGTCGCTCTCGGCGGTCGAGGGCCTGAGCGAAGCATTCGCCGGCGTCTTCGCGAAGATCTTGCCGCTGCCAAGCAGCTTGCTCGTCGCGAGTTCGAAGACGAACGCGTCGGCGTCGACGATCCCGGGCGTGTAGCTCGTGCCGCTCACGTGCGCGCGCTGCGCGGTCCTCGCACGGAGCACGACGAGGTACTTCGGGTCCTCGCACGCGGTCCTGCCCACGTACTTGGCGTAGTTGCTGTCGATCTCGCCCTGACACGTGCTGAGCGGCGATTCCTGCAGGATCCGGATCTTCGGGGAGCGCGATACCTTCGCGAGCTCGTCGGTGAACAGCACGTCGAAGTTGCGGTACGAGGAGGTACTCCACGTGAGCGGGCTGCTCCTGAAGCTGCCGCTCTTCGCAGGGGGCTGACTCTTCACGACCGGCTCGAGCGCGGCCACGCTCGCCATCGTCTTCTTGGCGCGGACCATCGCGGCAGCGTCCTTCACCTTCTGCTCCTCGAGCTCCTTCTTCTTGCGCCCAGCGTTGCATCCGGTGTTACCGAGCGCGAGGAGACACGAGACGAGCACTACGGCGTTCGGGAGCGTCGCTTTCATGAGCCGGAGGGTACCATCCTGGCGCGCCTCGGCGCTCGGCGCGAGATGAGGCGCCCGCGCCCATCTCGCCTACTTCGAGCGCATGACGGAGCCCCTGAACGAGACGCGCTCTGACCCCGGCGGGGTGCCCTCGAGAGGACGCTCGGAGCGCGCTCTGTCGCATCGCCAGGTCGTGGCGACGCCAGGCGCCGACCGGTGCCGAGCCTCGACTCGCGCGTGTCACACGCAGCGCGGCTTCGTCCCCCCGCGTCGTTCGCCGCGGTACCGATTTCCGTCGAGGCAGTGCAGGGGTTTCCACGCAGGTCGGCGGTTCCGGTGGGTGCGCAAGTTCGCATGGACGCGATTCGCGTCAACCCGCCAGCCGCCTTCTTTGCCGCCCGAAGCGGCCAGGATTTCCTGGTCCTTCCCCTCCTGTCCTGCCGGGCGTGCCACACGAGCGGGACCACTGGACGTCGGCGCGTCCACTCCGACCGCGACGCCGCACACGTGATTTCAGGGGCTTGGAGCGCCTTGGTTGGCCCGTACCACGTGGCGTGCGCCGTGCATTACGTGGGAGCGCAACCCCACTGGAGGCACGATCAATCATGCAATGGAAACTCGGCGCAGGGCTCATCTTCACCCTCGCACTCTCCTCGAACCTGGCCCTCGCGAACGACGGCGTGAGCGACAAGGCCGACATCAAGGCCGACCGGGCCGACATCAACAAGGACCACGCCGACATCAAGAAAGACGTCGCCGGGGTCAAGAAGGACCACGCCGACATCAAGGCGGACGTCGCGGACATCAAGAAGGACCGCGCGGACGTCAAGGCGGACAAGGCCGACATCAAGGCGGACCGCGAGAAGCTGGAAGCCGACCGCAAGGCCGGTAACACGGCAGCCGAGAAGGCCGACCGCGCCGATTTGAAGGCCGACGCGAAGGACCTCGCGAAGGACAAGAAGGACGTGAAGGGCGACCGCGAAGACCTCAAAGGCGATCGCAAGGACGCGCATGCAGACCGCAAGGATCTGCGGGCCGACCGACGTGACGCCCACGCGGATCGTCGCGACCTCCGGTCCGACCGACGTGACGCCAAGACCGATCGTCGCGACGAGCGACGGGACGGAAAGCATCACGGACACTGAGCCTGACGCCACCGAGACCGGCAGCGGCCATCACGAAAAGCGAGAAGGAAGATCGTCGTCATGAAGAGTTGCGTGACCGCGCGCGTGATGGCCGTCGTCGTCTGCGCCGCCTCGCTCATCGCGAGAGCGGCGCAGGCCGCGGAGTCCCCCGAGGATCCGGCGAGCGCCGACGTCCCCGCCGCGGCCGCGGCCGCGGCCGCATCCGACGATCCCCCGGCGCCCCGCTACGCGGCCGAAATCGGAGCCGGCGAGACGCGCCCGTCGTCCACGAGCAACGCGACGCCGTTTCTCTACCAGCGCGCGGTGGGCCACTACTCGCCGACGCAGAGCGTCGAGCTCGGCGCGACGTTCCGCGCCAACGAAGGCTTCGCCACGCCCCACACGCCGGGCTCGATGTTTAGCAGCGGCGGAGACGTGGTCTTCTACGGCGCGATCGACGGCACGTACCTGCTCACTCCGCACTTCGATCTGACCCTCGGCGTCAACGGCTCGCCTTCCTCGAAGCGCGACGTCGCGACGAGCCTGCAGGTCTCGAAGGGCGGCACCGGCCAGACCGTCGACGCGCTCGTGCAGACGCAATCGAGCAGCCTGGGCGCGGTCGCGAGCCTGGGCTACGACTCGTTCGACGAGAACCATCCGCACGACGTCGACGTCGCGCTCGACGGCAACGTCGCGGCCACGCGCTTCTCGACCAACCAGGCCGTCGTCGCGACGAGCGGTCCGGCCCCGAACGTCGCGCCTGCGGCGGCGACGCTCTCGCAAGCACGCCTCGGCGCCACGATGACGTTCACGATCCTCGAGCACACCGACGTCGGCGTCGACGGCGCGTACTTTCTCTACGATGCGCAGGACCCTGCGAACGTCGGCCTCTTCGACGCAACGAGCAGCGGCATCACTACGAGCTTCGGCGCCGGCATTCCGACCGCTCCCGCCCGCTGGACGATCCAGCCCGACGTGAGCCACCGCTTCGGTCTCGTGACCGTTCGCGCCTACTACCAGCTCGCGGACCTCACCGCGGAGAGCGCGGTCGCCCATACCTTCGGCGGCAAGCTGCAGCTCGGCGTCGGGCGTGTGAAGCTCTACGCTACCGGGAGCGTCCGCTCCGACGTGTACACCGACGCGACGGCCGAGACATGGGTTGCCGGCATCGGCGTGACGGGCAAGCTCTGAGGTCTCGTTCGCGCATCCTCCGGACGGCCGTCCGCCTTGCCGGACCCACGATTGGCGAGAGGGCCGACCGCCGCGCCCGCGCCTGATCCATCACCCGGGCGCATTCGTGCTTCACGCCCGAGCGCCACTCGTGCTCGATTTCCTGTTCCCCTGCGCCTCAGCGCAGCTGCTTGAAGCCGCGTACGTGCTCGGCCGAGAACTTGCCGCCGCCGCTCACGAAGCCAACGAACCCGGCGAAGGGGCCGCCGCCGAACGCGACGACGAAGAGGAGAGCTCCGCTGGTGAGAGAGAAGGAAGTCGTAGCCGGGTTGGCTGTGCGAACGACCGACCCTGCGAGTCGACGAGGTACCTCTTTATACGAAATTGCGCTCGCACTGGAACCGCCGACCGCGGTGAGGATCCACCCGTCGACCCCGGCACGCGCGCTCTCGCGCAGCGCCGCCGAGGCCATGTGGTCGCTGCTGATCGGGCTCTTGCGACGCGGCGTCGAGGAGAAGCGCATCGTGACGACGCACGGTCTCGCGCTGGCCGTCCCGCGAGTGCGCGTGCCGCGGGCGGAGAGCGTCCACGTGTACGTCCGTCGCACCTGCCGGTCGTGTGGAGGCGCCGTCCAGCGCTTCACGCAACGAGCGCGCACGGCGTACGTCTGGGTGACGTGCCAGCCGTTCGTTGATGGCCCCGCGGTAGCGCGGTAGCGCGGTAGCGCGCCGAGACGCATGCCGAGCGGTGCGCGCAGCACGCGACGGTGCATGTTCTCCGCGAACCCGACGCCGCACCCATCTCACCGGCGATCTGGCGGTGGCCGTATGCTGCGAAGTCGAAGGCAACGATGACAGCGTCGCGATCATGGGAGACTGCAGCGTCGTCGGATACGTCGGGCTCATGGCCACTTCGCTCGGAGCCCCGATGAAGATCGCGCTCGACGACGCCGGCGTGAAGGAGCTCACGGCGCGGTTTGGTGACTTTCACGACTCGGTGATCCGAGGCTTCTCGAGCGCATTCACGTCGCCCACGCACGTATCAGTGTCGCTCGATGCGCTCGCCTTGGACGGGACGTGGTGGCGCGTCGTGCTGCTCGTGAACGGTGTCGGGGAGATGCGCCTCGCGGAAGGCGCGGCGATCTACGGCAACGCGCCCAG
>JAYTOQ010000870.1:0-4104 GCA_043747665.1 Polyangiaceae bacterium
TCGGCGCTTCGGCTCACCAGACGGACGCCGCTCGGGGACCTGCGCAGGCCTTCCGCCAGCGTCTCGCGCAGGACGTCGATCGACGTCGGCTTCACGAGATGCGCGTCGAAGCCCGCGTCCAGCGTGCGCGTGACGTCCTCGCTCGCGTCGAAGCCCGAGAGGACCAGCGCGACGCGCGGTCGACGGTCGCCGAGCTCGCGGAGCAGGTCGGACGCGGTGCCGTCACCGAGACTGTAGTCGGCGACGAGCGCGTCGAACTCTCGCTCCATCAACAGCGAACGGCCCTCTGCACACGACGTCGCCGTGATGACCGTGTACCCGGCCGCATCGAGCAGCGCTTCGAGCATGAGGAGGTGATCGCAGTCGTCGTCGACCACGAGGATGAGCGCTCCTGCCCGCGGCTGCACCATCACCATGGAATAGATCCCATTGCTCGGCTCAGCCAGCGGAACGTCCGTGGCATTTTCGGACGTGTGCTCGCCACCAGCGGTCCCCTCCCCTCGCCTTCCCTCCCCTTCGACCCTTGACCCTTGCCACCCGACGGCGGCGAAGCGATCCTCCGGCGCACTCCACGTCGTCGAGAGCGTGCGAGCCGAGTGACCGAGGAGAACCGATGATTGCCGCGATCGACGTCCACGTGACCGAAGGAGGCCGGATCATCGGCGGAGAAGTGACGATGGACGCTCGCACCGTCGCTCGCTGCACGCTGTGCGGTCGCGACGTGGAGTCTGCCGCTTCCCTGACGGGCGGTCAGTTCGCCTGTGCCCCCTGCCTCCGCGAGCGCCTCGATGCGCTGAGCGTCGCTCGCTTTCGCCTCAGGGAGTCCGGCTCGGGCACCCCGTGGGGCAAGGTCACGGGCTGACGACGCTCTCCGCCGGCGCGCGCGCTCCGGGCTCGGGTACGTGCTGGTCGAGGAACGCAAACGTGTCGCGCCAGCACTTTTGTGCGCTCGCTCGCATCACCAGCGCATGGAAGGCGTGCAGCTCGCCGGGGTAATACGCGTCGACCGCCTCGACGCCCATGCTCCGGAGCGCAATGGCCATGCGCCGCGTATCGGGCAGCAGCGGATCGCGCGTACCGACCGGCAGGAAGAACGGCGGAATGGGTCGCGACGGCGGCTCGCCTCGCTCGAACACGAGCAGCGGATCGGCGAGATCACGTGAGCACGTCGCCGCTTCCGCGCCGAGATAGGCGGACTCGACCTCCGCGAGACGGTCAGCGATGAACGACGACATCCCTGGCTTTCGCCGCCGCAGCCGCGCCATGTCGCTCACCTGCAAGACGCCGCACGCGGGCACCACCGCCTTCGGGACCACGCCCGTCGCATAGGCGGCGCGCGCGAACGGCTCCTCGCGCTCGTAGGCGAGCGTGACGGCGAGGCTCGCCGCGAGGTTTGCGCCCGCCGACTCGCCGGCGAGCACGATGCGCGTGGGATCACCGCCGTAGCGCGCGGCGTTCTCTACGACCCACGTGAACGCACGACAGACGTCCTCGATGGCCGCGGGATAACGATGCTTCGGCGCGAGCCGGTAGCTCACGTTGAACACGATGTAGCCCCGACGCGCGAAGCCGAGGCCCATGATCCAGTGCGTGTCCTTCGACAGGATTCGGAACCCGCCGCCGTGCACGTAGAAGACGATGGGCCAGGGAGCCTTTCGGTGAGATGGGGCGTGAGGCGCAGGTCGATACACGTCGAGCAGATGCTCGCGGAGGCGGGAGTCGAAGTAGCGGATGTCCCGCAGGTGCTCGACGGCGTGGCGCGCGGGGTTCGCCTTCGGATGAAGACGAGCGACGCGCGAGACGCCCTTGAAGAATCCGTCGACGACCGCGCCGCCCAGATAGCGACGTGCACCTTGGCCGAGACGAGAGAGCATCCGTTCGAATGTAACGCGGGTGCGCGTTATTTCGGAGCAGTCAGAACTCGAAGGCGAGCCCAGCCGTCCAGGTGTTGGACCCGACGTGCAGCGCGTTGCTCTGGCCGATGCCGTTCAGCGTCAGGAAGGTCGCCTCGAGGAACACGTAGGTGTTGTTGATCCCCGTCGAGTTGTCCATGTTGCGC
Organism: Polyangiaceae bacterium; assembly: GCA_043747665.1. Lineage (GTDB taxonomy): Bacteria > Myxococcota_A > Polyangia > Polyangiales > Polyangiaceae > Labilithrix. The sequence goes on from JAYTOQ010000870.1 coordinate 2,060, forward strand.
GACGCGCCCTTGTCGATGGCATCGAGCGCGAATGAAACGCCGAGCGCGAAGCTCGTGCCCCAGCTCGCGCCCTTTCCCTTCACGTTGTTGGCGACCGCCGTTCCATCGGCGTTCGAGGCGCGCCACAGTCCCAGGCCCAGCCCCGCCTTGCCATAGGGGACGAGCGGAATGCCCATGTCGCGCCAGAACGTGTCGGCGCGCAGCACCGCGACGCCCGTGAACGGATAGATCGCCAGGGTCGTGGAGTCGCCGGACTGGCGACCGGTCGCCGTGGTCACGTCGCGGCTCATGCCGACGTACGCGACGCCAAAGCCCGGGCCGATGGTGCCGAGGTGCGGGATGCGGAACATCTGCCAGTCGAGCTCGAGCCCGACCGAGACACGGTTCTTCGTGCCGAAGTTCTTCTCGAAGGGCCGCTGGCCGTTCAGGTTCGGGTCGTTGTCGACCTGCGGGTAGTACGGCCCGAGCCGCAGCTCGAGCTCGAAATTCTGCGACGAGCGGAATGGATGCTCGGTGGCCTTCGTGCCGAACTCGACGGCGCTCGCATCGGGCGCCGTGAAGAAAGCCGTGGCAAAAGCCGCCGCCGCAAGGGCGGGAACGAGAACGAGACTTCGCTTCACCGATCGTTCCTCCGAAGAGCGCGCCGCGCGCGGCGCAATGTCGAGAGCGTCACCACGATGCCGAGCATCAAGAGACTGAAGCTGCCCACCGGGACCGCCGGCCCTTCCACGGCGCAGCCTCCGGATTGGCCACCGGCAGCGCGGTAGTCCTTCCAGAAGTCGCTCGTGGTCTCCGGGAACTGGCACGTCGGCGAGGACAGGTCGCCGACGTTGGCGAACGAGTCGGTGCCTCCCACCGCGATCGCGTACACGACGCCGTTCACCAGCGGAGCGCCGGCGATCGAGGTGACGCGGATGTTGTTACCGGTGGTACCGGTGACGCTGCCGCACGGGACCGCCGTGCCGGTCGTGAACGCCGCGGTCTTGCACGCGACGCCGTCGGAGGGGATCCCTCTCGCGGCCGGGATCGGTCCGCCGGCCGCTCCGCCCTCGTTAGGGACCGTCGAGCAGGTCGGCTCCGGAGCGGAAGCCGCGGCATCGGGGTCGGCATCCGCGTCCGTGTCCGCGTCGGCGTCCGTGGACGCCTCGGTGCACCCCTGCGAGGCCCCGGCGTCGGTCGCGCCCGAGGGCGCGGGGGCCGGGTCGCAGAAGGCCTGCGCGCCGATGATGTCCTGCGCGCCGGCCTCGCTGACCGAGTCCCACGAGATGGTGAGTGCGCCGTCGCCGGGCAACGCCCGGACGTTGGGCAGCGGCAGAGGGCCCTTCGTGTCGACCTTGATCGCCACGTTGTCGCTGCCGACCGCCGCGGTAGATCCGCCGCCGCGCAAGATCAGGAAGTAGACGGTGATGCTCTCGATGTCGACGATGGGGCAGCCCGTCGAGTCGAGCGTCGTCACCTCGGTCGCGCTGAGGATCGTCTTCACCTTGAGGGTGGCAGTCGTCGTAGCGGCGAGCGCGAACGTACCGATCTTCGTGCAATGGATCGCGGACGTCGCCGTCGTTCCCTGACGGAACATCGGGTCACTGCACGCGGCGCCGCCGTTGCTGGCCCAGATCTCCGCCACGTCGCCGGGCGCGAAGCCGAGCACGGTGAGCGGGAACTGGATCGACTGATCGTCGTGGCAGTCCTGGAGGTTGATGCCTTCCCTGCTCGCGGGGTCGGTGCGCTTGGTGATCCCGGTGCCCGTGCCGTTGAGCCTCGGCAGCGAGTCCTTCGCGGTGACCGCGACCGCGACGCTGGCCGTGGTCTGCGCATGGGCAGGCGCCGCGCCGAAGGTCGAGAAGGCGGACGCGAACGCGAACGCGAGCAGCAATCGAGAAGCGAGGGCGAGGCTCGGCGCGAGCGAACGAAACGACATGTACGGACCGGCTGCGAGCATAGCGCGTGCCAGCGGAGTTCGGGTGGCTGACGACGCGTGTACATGGGCGATCCCGCTCGGGAACCCCGGACCCGCTTCGCGCGCCGTCGCCAAGCTGTCAGCCACG
>JAYTOQ010000871.1:0-12412 GCA_043747665.1 Polyangiaceae bacterium
GCGCGGGCCGCATCGGCAGCTGTGGTAAGCGGAGCTGATGGACCTCGCAGACCTGCTCCATCGCGCGCGTGCATGGGCTGACAACGATCCCGATCCCGATGCGCGTGCCGAGATCGACGGTCTCGTCTCCTCCGTCGACCCCACGAAGACCGACCTCGCCGATCGCTTCGCGGGCTCGCTCGAGTTCGGCACAGCGGGGCTGCGCGGCGTCATCGGAGCGGGACCGAATCGCATCAACAGGGCCGTCGTGCTGCGCACGACGTCTGGCCTCGCCGCGTACCTGAGGGAGTCGTCGCCAAGCGACGCGTCGAAGGGCGTGGTGATCGGCTACGACGGTCGACGCATGAGCCGCGAGCTCGCGGAGGACACGGCGTGTGCGCTCGCGGGCGCAGGCATTCCGGCGCAGCTCTTCGCCGACGTCGTGCCCACGCCTCTGCTCGCCTTTGCGGTCGCGCACCTTGGCTGCGCGGCCGGCGTGATGGTCACGGCGAGCCACAATCCGCCCGAGTACAACGGCTACAAGGCGTACTGGGGAAACGGCGCGCAGATCATTCCGCCCACCGACGTCGGCATCGCGCACGCCATCGAGAAGGCGCCCGCGGCGAAGAACGTACCGCGTCCGTCGCTCGCCGAGGCGATGGCCTCCGGCCTGGTTCGCGTCCTCGACGACGGGCCTCGCGAGTCGCACGCCGTCGCGAACGCCTATCTCGCCGAGGTGAAGAAGCTCGGCGTGCGCACCGACGGCGATCGCTCGATCTGCATCGTGTACACGCCCATGCACGGCGTCGGCGACGTGCTCGCGCGGCTGGCCTATGCCGACGCCGGGTTCCCCAATGTCACGTCGGTGCCCGAGCAGCAGAAGCCGGACGGCCGCTTTCCTACCGTCGAGTTCCCGAACCCCGAGGAGAAGGGCGCGATGGACCTCTCCTTCGCGCTCGCTCGGCAGCAGAAGGCCGATCTCGTGGTCGCCAACGATCCCGACGCCGACCGGCTCGCGGTCGCGCTTCCCAGCGCGGGCTCGCCCACGGGATACGTGCAGCTTACAGGTAATCAGGTGGGCGCGCTGCTCGGGCACTACCTGCTGACGGGCGGTCTCCGGCACCTCGATCGCGCGGTGGACGGTCAGGGCGGCGAGCCGGTCGTCCTCGCGTCGATCGTGTCGTCGCCCATGCTCGGCGTGATGGCCGCGGCGCTCGGCGCGCACTACGAAGAGGTGCTCACCGGCTTCAAGTGGATCGCCAACCGCGCGATGGACCTGAAAAAGGAGAAGGGCTGGCGCTTCGTCTTCGGCTTCGAGGAGGCGCTCGGTTACACGGTCGGCGAGCTCGTGCGCGACAAGGACGGGATCAGCGCTGCGGTGATCTTCGCCGAGCTGACCGCGGTGCTGCGCGCGCAGGGCACCACCGTGCTCGAGCACCTCGAGAGTCTCTATCGGCGCTACGGCCTCTTCGTGAGCTCGCAGGTGAACCTCACGCGCAAGGGCGCGGAGGGGATCGCCGAGCTGCGAGCCATCATGGCGAAGCTGCGCAAGAGCCCGCCGTGGACCGTCGCCGATCAGCAGGTGGTGACCGTGCGCGACTACCAAGCGCAGGTGATCGTCGCGAAGGACGGCAGCCAGAAGCCGCTCTCGCTGCCCAAGAGCGACGTGCTGGCGTTCGAGCTGGCTTCGGGCAGTCGCATCATCGCGCGGCCGAGCGGCACCGAGCCCAAAGCGAAGTTCTACTTCGACGTCCGGGAGCCGATCGCCGAGGGCGAAGCGATCGCCGCGGCGAGCGCGCGGGCCGAAGCGACGATGAAGAAGCTCGCCGACGCGTTCGTCGCGATCGCCACGAAGTGATGAAGACGCGCGCCTGGCGCCTGACGCGCGCCTGGCGAGTGGCGCGCGTGGTCGTGCTGGGGCTCGTCGCGCTATCCGTGATCCTGGTGGTACGAGCCGAGACGATTCCGTCACGTCAGCCGGTGGTGGCGCCGTTGGCGCCGGTCGCGGTGGACGGCGATGCAGTCGCGGCGAAGCTCGCGACGGTCGTGAAGCGCAAGACCGTGTCCGCGGCGCTCGACTCGCCGGCGCCGCCTGCCGAGCTCGCTGCGTTGCACGCGGACCTCGCGGCGGCATTTCCGAAGGTGACCGCTACGCTGACGCGCGAGGTGATCGGCGACCATTCGTTGCTCTACACTTGGAAGGGCACCGACGCCGCGGAGCCTGCGAATGCGGCGAAGGCGCCGATCATCCTGTGCGCGCACATGGATGTCGTGCCCGTCGAGCCGGGCACCGAGAGCTCCTGGGCACATCCCGCGTTCGACGGGGTGATCGAGGGCGGGTTCGTCTGGGGGCGAGGGACCATCGACGACAAGGGCTCGCTCGTGGCGATCCTCGAGGCGGTGGAGCTGCTGCTGCGCGACGGCTTCGCGCCCGCCCGCACCGTGTATCTCGCGTTCGGCCAGGACGAGGAGATCTCCGGGCTGCATGGCGCCGCGCGCATCGTCGACACGCTCGCGGGACGCGGCGTCCATGCCGAGCTCGCGCTCGACGAGGGAAGCGCGCTCGTCGAGGGCATCGTCACCGACGTGCCGGCGCCGGTGGCCGCCATCGGCATCGCAGAGAAGGGATACCTTTCGCTTGACTTGAAAGTGGCGATTCCTGGGGGTCACTCGTCGACGCCCGCGCCGGAGAACGCACTGACCGTGCTCGCCCGCGCCATCGAGCGGCTCCAGGCTGACCCCATGCCGGCGCGCATCGATGGGGCGACCGAGCAGTTCTTCGCGTGGGCCGCGCCGGAGATGCGCTTTGGTCCGAAGCTCGCGCTCGCGAACACCTGGGTGTCGGGGCCGCTCGTGCGCCGGATGCTTGCCAAGTCGCCGACCCTGGGCGCGGCGCTCCGTACCACGACGGCGGTGACGGTCTTCCACGCGGGGGTGAAGGACAACGTGGTGCCGGCGATGGCGGCGGCGACGGTGAACTTCCGCGTGCTGCCGGGCGACACCACCGAAGAGGTGGTCGAACATGCGCGGCGCGCGATCGACGACGCGCGCATCGTGATCGAGCCGCAGGTGGGGTCACGGACGGAGCCGTCGAAGATCTCGCGCGTCGACACGCCGGCGTTCCGGCTGTTGGCCACGACGGTGCGTGAGGTGTTTCCGGGGACCGTGGTGGCGCCGTCGCTGGTCCTCGGCGCGACCGACGGGCGCTACTACAGCAAGGTGGCCGAGGACGTGTACCGGTTCGCCCCGTTCCGCCTCACGGGCGCCGACATCAAGCGCATTCACGGCAAGGACGAGCGCCTGGCGGTCGCCTCGCTGGCCGACGGCGTCCGGTTCTACCGCCGCCTGGTCGAACGCGCCGCCGGCCCGTGAAGGGAGCGGGCCCCAGGGGAGCAGCCGGAGGCTGCCGAGGGCTGGCGCGCAGCCTTTTTCCCGCACGAAACATGCCCGTCTTGACAATTTCGGCGCGGTTGGCCATAACCCGCGGCCCCCGCATCGTGCAGGCGCTCGGAACGGCCAGGTCTTTACCTCTGGCGGCCCTGCAGGAGCGGATAAGGAAGGCACCTCATGCCCAAGATGAAGACGAACAAGACCGCGGCGAAGCGGTTCAAGGTCACCGGGAAGGGACGCGTACGTCGTTCCAAGGCCGGTGGTAACCACGGACTTATCAACAAGTCCCGCAAGCGTCTGCGCCGGCTGCGCAACAACGACATGATCTCGAAGACCCACGAGCGCAAGATCCGGCGCCTCCTTCCGTACGGCTGAGCTGAGGACATAAGAAAATGCCCCGCGCAAAAAGAGGTTTCAAGGCTCGTCGCCGTCGCAACCGCATCCTGAAGCACGCTTCGGGCTTCCACAGCGCGCGCTCGCGTCTGTACGCGTACGCCAAGGAAGTCGTGATGAAGGCGTGGGTCTACGCCTACGCTCACCGTCGCCGCCGCAAGCGTGACTTCCGCCGTCTCTGGATCACGCGCATCAACGCCGCCGCTCGCACGAACGGCACGTCGTACTCGCGCCTGATGCACGGCCTCAAGAACGCGGGCGTCGCGCTCGATCGCAAGGTCCTCTCGGACCTCGCCATCGTCGACCCGGCCGCGTTCTCGAAGGTCGTCCAGACCTCCGCCGCGAAGTAGCGCGCCGCGCTGCCTCCGTTCCGCAGCGCGCCTGGCGCTGCGTCTGGCCCGAGAAGGCGCCCCGCGAAAGCGGCGGCGCCTTTTCGCATTTGGCGGGAACGGATCCGGATCGGGGGTCGGTGGCACGGTCCAGCCGAGGAACGACAGCGTCATCGCTCGCGGAGCTCGTTCAGACGCTGTGCTTCTTCAACAACCTGTAAAGATATGTCCGCTCCAGGCCCGCCTCTCGCGAGGCGGCGCCGCTCGAGCGGTTCGTGCGCTTCATCAGACGGCGGAGGTATTCGCGTTCGCCGAGCTCGATCCAGCGTTCGCGGAACTCCTTGAAGCCCGTCTCGAACCACGGCTCCAGGCCCGCCGGGAGACGCGGGGCATCGCCCGACGTGCCCGCCAGCGCGGCCGCCTGGTCCGTGTCCAGCGTCGGCGCCTCCATCGTGGCGCCGAGGTCGTGCTCGAACGTCGGAATGACGTCGTCGAACGGCTCGGCCGGCTCCGGGAAATCACGCGACTCGCCACCGCTGCCACGCAGACGCTCCGCATAACGCTGTAGCTCACGCACGTTGCCCGTCCACGGCACCCGCGACAGATCCGTCACCAGCGCCGGCGTCGCCAGCGACGCTTGCTCACCGAGGAAGTGCGCGAGCAGCACCGGCAGATCCACCAGCCGCTCACGCAGCGGCGGAACGTTCACCGTCGCACCCGCTGCGAGCCGGAAATACAGGCCCTCGCGGAACGCTCCCTGGTTCACCAGCGGGCGAAGATCCTGCGTCGTCGTTGCGACCAGGCGGAACGCCTTCGCATCGAGCGGCGGGATCAGCTCGCGCTGGATCGAGATCGGCAGCTCCGCCGGCTCGTCGAGCAGCAGCGTGCCGCCCTCCGCGCTCCGCAGCGCCTCCTCGATGATCTCCGCGGCCTCCACAGGTCCCGGCAGCGCGGTGCAATCGAGCACCACGAAGGGCAAGCTCGCACGCGCCGACGCATCGTGCATCGCCCGCGCGAGCGCCTGCTTGCCCGTGCCGCTCTCGCCCACGAACAGCACCGCCGCTTCGCCCTTGGCGAGCTCGTCGACGAGCGCGAAGACCTCGCGCATCGACGTCGACGACGCCACGAGGCCCCGGAAGCTCGGCTCCTGCCAGAGCACCTCCGGCGGCGCCGGCGCATCATAAGACACCGTAATTTCCGTGGTCCCGAAGCGGATCGACGCGCCCGCGGGCACCCGCGCATCGACCACCTTCACGCCCGCGACGAACGTCCCGTTGCGGCTCCCGAGATCACGGACCCATAAGCCGTCCTCGCGCGGTGCGATCTCGGCGTGGACGCGCGACACCGCGCGATCCATCAGCACCATCTCGCACCACGGGGCAGACCCCACGGTGCGCACGTCACGCAGTTCGAGAGAGTGCGAGCCCGCTCCGTCCGTCCAGGTGAGACGCGGACGACTTCGTAAGGAAGCAGGCTCGGGCTCGGTCACTTCACTCCAGCGTCCTTCGGCGGAACGAGGAAGAGCACGCTGCGCTTGTCGAGGTGGAGGTCACCTTGGACGGCGATCACGTCGATGAACGCGTTGAAGAACTGCGGGTCGCTCGTCGGCATGACGCCGTTGTTCATGGCCGGGATGACCTCGAAGCAGACAGGCGTGCCGGCCTTCACAGCCAGGAACGTATCCTTGATCCCGTCGCCGTTGGAGTCCTTTGCGGGGGCGGCGGGGCAACCGTTCGCCGGGTTGCCCTCATCCATCGCGCGAAGGGCCTTGATGAACTTCGTCGCATCGACGCCGTTCGGGTTCTTCGGATCGTTCGACGGCGTCGCGGTGACGTCGAACGTGCTGCCGACGGCGATGGCCTGGATCGCCGAGACGACGCCGCTGCTCAGGCCGCCGCCGCTCGAGGAGAGAAAGTTGAGGCGACAGGTCCCGCCGGGGCCAGCGGGCGCGCGGCCCGCGCCGTTGATGCCTGTGCAACACTGGCCGGCGCTGCAGCCGGGCACGGTGCCGAACGCGCTCGGGGGCACGCTGCTGCCGGTGGCGTCGGAGAGATCGTTCGGCTGCGTCTCCGGCGCGGAGCCGAAGCTGCTGTCCGCGACGTTGACGAACTTCGCGTTGGTCGAGGCGAACGCCGTCTTCAGGGCCGCGATGCTCGCGCTGCCCGACGGGTCGTGCCAGCTCGCGTCGCTGATCTCGACGACGACCGGCACCGAGCCGGGCCGGAAATCGACGCCGCCGAAGGCCCCGGGGCTCGCGGGCACATGCGCGCCGATGGAGGGCGAGCCGTTGTTGGCCTGACCGGTGAGCGCGAAGTACATCGCGCCGACCTGAGCCTCGGGCTCGTCGCCGCCGCCGCTTGCGCTCATCGCGTTCACGGCGCTCTGCGCCAGCGAGAGCGTAGTGGTGATGGTCTGACGGACGTTGACGCCCCAGGGGTCTCCCTGATCGAAGTCCTTGTGGTCGACGATCGCCATGCCGACGCTGGGGATCGCCGCTTGAAGCTGCGCGAGCAGTGACCCGGCAAGCGCGTTCTTCAGCGCGTCGATCGAGCTCGACATCGAGCCGGTCGTGTCCATCACGAAGGCGACGTCGGCCTGCTTGATGTTGGTGCTGAACTTCAGCACGTCGCTCGTCGGCGACGGGGCCTCGCCATACGGAACGATGAAGAAGAAGTCGCGCTGTGCGCCGGTCTTGCGCAGCTGGACGACGGTGAGCGTGCCGAGGGCCTGTCCGGCGGAGCTCTCCACCTTCACGGTGGTGCTCTTGCCCATCACGCCCGCGGGCAGGGCCGCGACCGACGTGAAGGCCGGGCCGGCGAACGTGCCGAGCGAGCCGTCCTGGAGGGTGAAGACGGCGCCACCGGTGACGTCGGCGCCGTTCTTCGTGACCTTGAACGCCGCGCTGCCGGGCGTCGCCGGCGTCGTCGCGCTGTCGATGATCACGGTGACGTTCTTGGGGTCGAGCGTGACGCCCGCCGTCGAGCTGCCGCCGAAGCCGCCGCTCGTGCCGCTGCCGCCGGGTGCGTTGGGGTCGGTCGCCACGTTGTCTTGGGTCTGGCTGTTGTCGAAGCCCGAGCGTTTGTCGCCACTGCTGCAACCTGCAGCCATGACGAGCGCGAGAGCGAAACCAGAACGAGCAACGGAAGCAGATTGGGCGCTACGCATCTTGGCGACCCTCCTTCGACTGACGCGCTGTTCGCGCGTTCGCTCGAGACTTCTTCGAGCGATTCTCAGCCGCGGCGGAATGATGCGACCCGGGCGGAAACAAAACGCGTTTCAATTGCATTTCAGTTCGATCGCGGTCGGTGAATTAGCCACATGTGGGCACGGCGCCGAATGCGACACGAAGCGTGCTAAGTAGCCGCCCCATGGGCGCCGAAACCGACCCGACGCAGGCCATCGACAAGGCCCTCGCCGACCTCCGAGAGGCTTTTTTGCCGCGGTTCAATGCTGCCGCTTCCGAGCAGGAGCTCCGCGACGAGAACGCGAAGATCCTCGGCAAGAAGGGGGAGCTCACCGCCATCCTGAGCATGCTCGGGAAGGCTCCGCCCGCGGGTCGCAAGGCCATCGGCGAGAAGGTCAACGCGCTCAAGCAGGAGGTCGAGGCGGGCTTCGAGGGCTGTCTCCGCGGGCTCCGCAAGCAGAAGCGCGAGGCGGAGCTCTCCGCGCCGCCGTTCGATCTCACGTTGCCGGCGCGCGTTCCGGTCGCGCTCGGGCACAAGCATCCCATCGCGATCGTGCGCGAGGAGGTGGTGGCCGTCTTCCGCCAGCTCGGCTTCGCGGTCTTCGACGGCCCCGACATCGAGCACGAGGAGAACAACTTCACGCTGCTCGGGTTCCCTCCGGACCACCCGGCGACGGACATGCAGGACAGCTTCTGGACGAAGTCGAACCACCTGCTCCGCACGCACACGTCCAACATCCAGATCCGCGCGATGAAGTCGCTGAAGCCGCCGATGGCCTTCATCGCGCCGGGAACCGTCTATCGCCGCGACGACGACGCGACGCACTCGCCGATGTTCCACCAGATCGAGGCGTTCCTCATCGACCGCAACGTGACGCTCGCGCACCTCAAGGGCGTGCTCGCCGAGTTTGCCGAGCGCCTCTTCGGACCCAACACGCCGGTGCGGCTCCGCCCAAGCTACTTCCCGTTCGTGGAGCCCGGCGCCGAGGTCGACATCGCTTGTGTATTCTGCAAGCACTCCGACGGCACGCGCGCCGGCTGCAGCATCTGCAAGCACACCGGCTACATCGAGGTGCTCGGCTGCGGCATGATCCATCCCGTGGTCTTCGAGAACTGCGGGATCGATCCCGAGGCGTGGTCGGGCTTCGCGCTCGGCATGGGCCTCGAGCGGCTCGCGATGCTCCGCTACGGCATTCCCAACATCAAGCTGATGTTCGACAACGACCCGCGCTTCCTGGCGCAGTTCTGAGGATGACGCGCGTCGGCGCCGAGAGGTTCCGGCGCCTTCACGTCGGGCGAGATCGTGCGCGCGCGAGCAGTCGATGAAAGTGGCGGCGAGCAACGCCGAAGCCAGCGCGGCGCGCGACACGTTCCCTTGGTGCTCGTCGAGGACCTTCGCGAGATAGCGCGCCTCGAACTCGTCGACCACGCGCCTCCGGGCCACGTCGAGTGGGAGATTCAGGGCGAGCACCGCGCTCACCGCCTGGCCGATAGTCCCGTCTGCGACGCCGCTCCCGCCGCCCGCCGGATCGCCGCCCGGAGGCACTAACGTCTCGACAGGAAGATCCCGCGCAGGTTGACGACTTCGGCGGCGAGGCCACCGGAGGCGCCGACGTTGTCCTCGTTACCGAGCGTGCAGCTCGCCGCAGTAGTGTCGAGCTGCAGCTGCATCTTCGCCGGGGTGTTGGCACCGCCGTCGCGGGGCTCGAAGATGTAGTCCACCTCGACGCGGTTCGGCAGCGAGCCGAGCACCGCGCGCGGCGTGAATGCAGCCGCTCCGCATGGCGCGTCGAGCGCGATGCCCATCCCATCCTTTACATTGTCGAGCGGCAACTTCTCGTCGGGCTGATAGCCGTCCGGCACATCCGGCACCGTCGGCGACGAGCCGGACGACGACGAAGCGCCGGCCTTGGTGCTCCCTCCACACGCCGCGGCGAGCGAAGCGAGAGCGACAGCGGACAGCCAAAGAACGAAGTGCGATGACATAGGACAAAGTGTGAGCAACAGGCGTGTCCCCCGCTGCGCGTGCGCGAAATTCGCTTGCGCTCCGCTCGACGATGCGCGCCGCGATCGTCGTGATCGACCGATGAGCGGGACCTCCCAGGTCCCATGGGCTCTTCGACGTCCCACCCGTGCGATCCCGACGGCACGATTCAGCCAACCCGCCAGAAGTGCTAAGTCGTCGGTCCCATGAAGGCCTCGTACAACTGGCTTCGCGAGCTGGTCCCGCAGCTCACCGCTACGCCCAGGGACCTCGCTGCGCGGCTCACCGCCGTCGGCCTCGAGGTCGAAGGCATCCACGAATACGGCGCCGCCACCGACGCATGCGTCGTTGCGCGCGTCGTCGCAGTGCGCCCGCATCCGACGAAGAGCGGCCTCCGCCTCGTCATGGTCGAGCGTGGCGGGGGCGGGGGACAGGCCACGCAGGCCCAACAGCAGGAGGTGGTGTGCGGCGCGCCGAACGTGCCGGAGCCCGGTCGGCTCGTCGTGCTCGCGCCGCTCGGGGCGCACCTCCCCGCGAAGAACGTGACCATCGCGAAGCGCGCCATCGCCGGCGTCGAGAGCGAAGGCATGCTGTGCAGCGAGGACGAGCTCGGCCTCGGTGACGACCACGACGGCATCATCGTGCTGCCGGCAGATTCGACCGCGCAGCCGGGCACGAAGCTGTCGGCGGCATATCCCGCGATGCGCGACACCGTCTTCGACGTGAACCTCACCCCGAACCGCCCGGACGCCCTCGGTCACGTCGGGATCGCGCGAGAGGTGGCCGCGCTCTACGGCTTGCCGTTCCAGGCGCCCGCGCCCGGCGCGTCCGCCGCGAGCGCAGGCGGCGGCGCCGCAGCAGCAGCAGCAGGGAATGTTCGCGATCTCGTGACCATCGAGGTGCAGGACGTCGATCGCTGCCCGCACTACGGCGCGGCGGCCGTCGTCGACATCGCTATCGGCCCTTCGCCGGCCGCTACGCGCTATCGGCTCCAATCGCTGGGCGTGCGTTCGATCTCGAACGTCGTCGACGTCACGAACATCGTAATGCTCGCGTGGGGTCACCCCATGCACGCCTTCGATCTCGATCGCGTTCGCGGCAACAAGATCGTGGTCCGCTGCGCCAAGGACGGCGAGAAGATCACCACCCTCGACGGCGTCGAGCGCACGCTCGTCGCCGACGACCTCCTCATCTGCGACGGCCCCAACGGCGAAGGCCCCGTCGCGCTCGCCGGTGTCATGGGTGGCGCATCGAGCGAGATCCAGGCCGACACGAAGCGCGTGCTCTTCGAGGTCGCGTGGTTCGACCCGCGCAGCGTTCGTCGCACCGGCCGCCGCCACGGCATGCACACCGAGTCGAGCCATCGCTTCGAGCGCGGCGTCGACCCCGGTGACGTGGCGGAGGTCCTCGAAGACGCGGTCGCCATGACGCTCGCCACCGCCGGCGGCAAGCGCGCCGCGGGGCGTATGCACGTGCAAGGTGCACGCATCGAGGGAGAGCCCACGCCGCCCGCACGCCGCTCGCTGAAGCTTCGCGCGCGCCGCCTTCCCGAGCTCCTCGGCGTTGGCGTGCCGTTCGCCGAGGCCGTCGGCATCCTCGAGCGCCTCGGCTGCGAGATCGTGGCAAAGGACGAGGCCTCGGTCGACGTTCTCGCGCCGACGCATCGCACCGATCTCGGACGCGAGGTCGATCTCGTCGAGGAGGTCATCCGCGTCCGCGGCATGGATGCCGTCCCCGCGCAGCTCCCCGCCATCCGCGCTTGCCGCGACGTCGGCGGTCGCGAGGAGCTTGCCCGTCGTGCGCGCGATGCCGCGGTCGCGGTCGGGCTCTCCGAGGCGATCACCTACGGCTTCACCTCGGCGCGCGCGCTCGAGATCCTCGGCGCGCCGAAGCCGAGCGTGCTCCTCAAGAACCCGCTCGGCGAGCATCACGCGGTGATGCGCACGACGCTGCTGCCGGGCCTCCTCGATGCCGTTGCGAATGCGCGGCGTCACGGTGAGCGCGAAGTGCGCGAGTTCACGATCGGTCCCGTGTTCCTCGCCGCGAAAAGCGGCGGCGACGGTCTCCCCGACGAGCAGCTGCGCATCGGCGTCGTGCTCGCCGGTGATCGCCCGGGGTGGCTCGAGAAGCCGGAGCCGCTCGATGCGTGGGACGCGAAGGGCTACGTCGTCGCGATCGCGCAGCGCCTCGGCGGGACGCCGGCGGTGATCGAGGTGGTGCCCGCCACGCGCGAAGAGGCGGCGAGCGCCGCTCCTCACCTCCATCCGCGCGGCGCTGCGTTCCTCAGCCTCGGCGGGCTACGCATCGGCTCCTTCGGTCCGCTGCACCCGGACGCCGTCGAAGCGCTCGGTCTCGAGACAGGCACGCGCGACGTGCTCGTCGCCGAGATCGACCTCGAGCCGTTCCTCGTCGGTCCGTTGTTGCCGCAGTACGCTCCCATCGCGCGCTTCCCGGCGAGCACCCGCGACATCGCGCTCGTCGTGAAGGACGAAGTACGCTCCGGCGAAGTCGAGAGCGCCGTCCGCGCCGCCGCAGGTCCGCTGGCCGAAGGGGTGCGCCTCTTCGATCGCTTCGTGGGCGGCACGATCCCCGCGGGCTCGTCGAGCCTGGCGTTCCACGTCGTGTATCGGTCTGCCGATCGCACGCTCACCGACGCCGAGGTCGATGCCGCGCATGCCAACGTCGTGAAGTCGGTGGGCGTGCGCTTCGGCGCGACTCTGCGCTAGGCGAGTCAAAAGCGCACACGCGCTGCGACGACGGCCGAGCCGTGCGTCGGTCGTGTGCGCGGTGAGCCGTGTACCGATACCCACTATGGTACCGACCGGGAAGCCGGCCCACTTTCGGAAGGTGGCGGACCGGGCGCACGCGGCGACGGCGCGACGAACGAGAGCGCGACGAACCAGATGGCGTCCGCGTACGCCGTGCCCGTAGAAGCATGACCACGCACCTGGTGCCGATCGCCGGCTGGCCGGTTGGCCGTTCGCCGTCGACGCCTGCGAGAGACTTGCCGCGATGCGCAGGTCTGCACTGTCTTCCGTGGACGCCGCGAACGTGATCTCCCGACCCGAGGATGTCCCATGGGACGCGGGAGGTCTCACTTGGTCGTGCGATTGCCAGCAAGGACACGACGGACAGCCCAAAGAGCGAACACGG
>JAYTOQ010000872.1:0-3273 GCA_043747665.1 Polyangiaceae bacterium
AAGTCGCCGCCGTAGAACGAGAACGCCCACGCAGTGCCAGCGTAGACGCCGGGAAGCGGCTTGGGATTCATGATGTCGCCGGTGGCCTTCGAGATCTCACCGATCTGCGCGGGCTGCGTGATGAAGAAGCCGTAGAGCTTGCCGTCTCCCGTCCCGGTGAGCTCGCTCGGTGTGCCCGCGAGGTCACCCGTGTACGGGCCGATGAACGACATCGCGAGCGTCTTGGTGTCGAGCCTCGCGAGACCGGCGCCGTTGCTGTCCGAGAGGTAGAGGGTCTCCGCGGAGCCACCCTTGCTCTCGGTCGCGAAGCCCATGCCGAACTTGACGAAGGCCTCGGCGGGCGACTGGAACTTCGTCGCCTCGCAGGAGAGGTCGGTGGTCGAGACCTTCCACACGGTCATGTCGCTGTGGCGGACCCACGCGATGCCCTGGCGATCGACCGCCATCGACGTGGGCGTCGCGCCGCCGGTCGGGCAGTTGAGGATGCCCTTGGCCGTGAACGTCGTGGTCGGCGGATGGAACGCATAGAAGGTGCGGTCCTCGGCGATGACGAAGATGTCCTTGTTGGCGTCCGCGCACTGCGGGAGCTGCGCGGGCACGCCGCCGTCTTGCTTGTCGAAGCCGCCGCTGCTGCCGGCCGGTCCGCCGTCGGCGCTGTCGTCGATCGACGCGCGCGTCTTCGAGCTGCACGCGATGCACGCCAACAACGCGAGAGCAAGCGTCCGCAAAGTGACCTCCGAACCCTTCAGCGTAGCACGCCCCTCATGGCCCGCTTTCACTGCGTGGAGAGCTTGGCGAGCTCGCCTTCGGAGACCGGCTGCACGACGCCCCGCTCCGTGACGATGGCGGTGATGAGCGCGTGCGGGGTCACATCGAACGACGGGTTACGCACGCGGACGCCGTCGGGGACGATCTGCACCGCGGTGCCGTCCGGAAGCGGAAAATGCGAGAGCTCGCGCTCGGCGCGCTCCTCGATCGGGATGGCTTCGCCGGTGGGACAGCCGAGGTCGACGGTGCTCCAGGGCGCGGCGACGTAGAACGGCACCTCGTGCGCGGCAGCGATGCACGCGAGACCGTAGGTGCCGATCTTGTTCGCGACGTCGCCGTTGCGCGCGATGCGATCGGCGCCGACGACCACGAGATCGACGCTCTTCTTCGACATGAAGTGCGCGGCCATCGAGTCGGTGATGACCTCGACAGGGATGTGGTCCTTCGACAGCTCCCACGCCGTCAGCCGCGCGCCCTGGAGGTACGGACGCGTCTCGCACGCGAGGACGCGGATCTTCTTACCCGCTTCCTGTGCAGCACGGACGATCCCGAGCGCCGTGCCGTAGCCGCCCGTCGCGAGGGCGCCGGCATTGCAGTGCGTGAGGATGGTCGCGCCCTCGGGTACGAAGGGAGCGCCGAGCGCGCCGATGGCGCGACACGCGGCGATCTCCGCCTTGTGCAGCGCACGCGCCTCGGCCGCGATGCGCTCGGTGCGCGCGGCATACTCGAGCGAGCGCGCCTCCTCGGCGATGCGCTTCATGCGGTCGAGCGCCCACGCGAGGTTGACAGCGGTGGGCCGAGTCGCACGCAGCACGGCGTCGGCGGCGCTCATGGCAGCGAGGAACGCCGGTCCGTCGCCCTTCTCCGCGACCGCCGCCGTCACCATGCCGTAGGCCGCGCACACGCCGATGGCCGGTGCGCCGCGCACGAGCATGTTGCGAATGGCGTCTGCCACTTCCTCGACACGCGAGAGGAACTCGTAGCGCTCGACGAGCGGGAGCTTCCGCTGATCGAGGACCACCACCTTGAAGCCCGGCATCAGCTCGACGGCCGAGTAGTGCTGGCCGCCGATGGGCTCGGGATGCGGATGGGCCTGCCCGGTACGCAGCGTCGGAACCGGCGCGTAGCGATTCTTGCTGTCGCTCATGATGCTCCGTCCTTGCCCATCTTGCTCGCGGCCATCCGCGTCTTGATCTCTTCGGCGACCGTGTCGAAGTCCTCGGCGGCGCGCTCGCGGTCGCCCTCGACGTAGGCGACGAGCGCCTCGGCGGCGACGATGGCGAGGCTCACGTTGACGCCGCGCGCAGTAAGCTCGCCGCCGACCTCGGGGTTCTTGAGCAACGTGTCGAGGTCCTCGAAGACCTCACGCAGCTCTTTCATCGCGATGCTCGCTGAGTCGGCCATTGTTCTCATTTTACTTCAGGTCGGCACGCTGGCGCGCGATGTTCTCGCGCGGACCGCCGAGCTCCTCGGCGTGGTCGAGCGCGCGCCTGGCGTCGTCCCTTCTCCCCAGCTTCGCGAGGGCCCAGGCGCGCCCCAGCTCCGCAGCAGCGTACGTCGGCTTCCGCTGGAGGATGCGGTCGTACGCCGCGAGCGCAGCCTTCGGGTCGTCCTTGACCACGGCGACGGTGGCGAGCCCCAGCAGATTCTCGGCGCTCCTCGGGTCGACGGCGAGCCCTTTTTCATAGGCCTCCGCGGCCCCGTCGAGGTCCTTCATGTGCAGACGCACGAGGCCGAGCACGTGGAAGATTTCGGCGTCGTTGGCGCCTCGCCTCACCGCCTCCTCGAGCCGTGGCAGCGCGTCCTCGGGCTCGCCCCAGCGCGCGCACCGCATGCCTCCTTCGCGCGAGCCCGCCGGCGACGTCGGCGCGACGCTCGCGGCGGTATCGTAGGCCGCCAGTGCCTCGTCGTAGCGGTGCGTGAGCTCGAAGGCGTGTCCGAGCTCGATCCACGGGACGGGGTCGTTGGGGAGGCGGCGCTCCAGCTCCGCCACCTCGATCCGGGCCGCGTCGAGATCGCCGGTGAAGGCCAGCACGCGCACGAGGAGCCGCCGCGAACCGAGGTCGTCAGGCTGCTTCGCGAGGTGCGCGCGCAAGAGGACGATCGCCTCGCCTTCCCGGTGCATGCGTACGAGCTGCTGCGCACGATCGACCGGACCCGGTGACGCGCAGCCGCTCGCGAGCGCGCAGACGAGCGCGCAGACGAGCGCGCAGACGAGGACGAGGACGAGGGCTCTCAGACGTCGCGTCACGTGGTAATGGAAGCACGAATGGATATACGAACGATCGGCGTCCTGGGCGCTGGGCAGATGGGCGGCGGAATCGCGCAGGTGGCAGCGGCCGCGGGCTATGACGTCGTGCTCGCCGACGCCTCGATCGAGCTGGCGCAGAAGGGCCGTTCCAAGATCGACGCCATCCTCGGCAAGCAGGTCGAGAAGGGCAAGATCAAGGTCGAGGACAAAGACGCGCTCGTCGGGCGCATCAAGCCGGTCGCGAGCTCCGCGGA
>JAYTOQ010000873.1:0-7730 GCA_043747665.1 Polyangiaceae bacterium
GAGGCCGACTCGGTGACGCTCCGCCTCGGCCTGCATGATGCCGGCGAGATGCTCGAGATCGCCGCGAGCGCCATCGCGGAGACCGCGCTCGCGAGGACCATCGCCGTCGAGCTCCACAAGCCAGAGGCGCACATCACGATGACCTGCGATCGCGATCGCTTGCTGCGCTCGATCGGTCACGTCACCGAGAACGCCGTCAAGCTCGCGCCCGCGGGCAGCACCGTCACGCTCTCGGTCTCGCTGCACGGGGCCGACGTCTGCTTCGCCGTCACCGATCGTGGGCCCGGCCTGACGCCCCAGGTGCGTCGCAACCTCTACGATCGCCGCTGGCACGGCAAGCGCGCAAGCCGCGTCGGCGCCGGCTTCGGCCTCGCCATCACGCGCGGCTTCCTCGTCGCGCACGGCGGACGCGTCACCGTCGAATCGCGCCCCGACGTCGAGACCACGTTCACGCTCTGCGCGCCGAAGGACGGACCGAAGCTCGGCTAGTGAGCTTGGCCGTCGCCGTCGCCGAGGCCGTGAAGCTTCATCTTCTCCCACAGGTTCTTGCGCGAGATCCCGAGGAGCTCGGCAGCGTGACCCTTGCCGCCGCTCGCGAGGCGGAGCGCGCGCATGAGGTACTGCTTTTCGAACTCCTTCGCGGCGACGCCGAGCGACCGGAAGTTCGCTTCGGTCGGCGATGACGGAACCGCCGATCCGGCAATGTCCGACGGCAGATGCTCGAGATCGATCTCGCTCCCATGCGCGAGCACGACGGCCCGCTCGATGGCGTGCGCAAACTCGCGAACGTTGCCGGGAAACGGATACTCCATGAGCGCCGCCCAGGCGCGCGGCGCGATGCCCGGCGGCACGCGCCCCGGATAGAAGCGCCGGAGAAAATGCGCCATCAAGAGCGGCATGTCCGCGCGTCGCTCGCGCAGCGCCGGGATGTTGAGATCGAGCACGTTGATGCGGAAATACAGGTCTTCGCGGAACTTCCCCTCCGCGATCAGCGCCTTGAGATCACGATGCGTGGCCGACACGATGCGCACGTTGACCGGCACCGAGTCGTTCGTGCCGAGCGGCTGGATCACGCCGTCCTCGAGCACGCGAAGCAGCTTCGCCTGCACGGGAAGCGGGATCTCCGCGACCTCGTCGAGGAGCAACGTTCCGCCGTCGGCCGCTTTGAAGCGACCTTCGCGCTTCCGCACCGCGCCCGTGAACGCTCCGCGCTCGTGACCGAACAGCTCTGCCTCGATCAGCGTCTCCGGGAATGCCGCGCAGTTCACGGCGACGAACGCGGCGTTCTTGCGCGGGCTGCGCGCGTGGAGCGTGTGCGCGACGAGCTCCTTGCCGGTGCCGCTCTCTCCGCGGATGAGCACCGGCGCGTCGCTCTGCGCGACGGTGTTGATGCGCTCGATGAGCTGCTGCATGAGCGGCGTGTGCCCGATGATCGGCGCGCCGGCATCGCGGCTCGCGACCAGCTTGCGTGCCTCCTCGAGCTCCTGGCGGAGCGCGCGGTGCTCGGCGATGTGGCCGATCACGCGCAGTGAGAACTCCTCGGGGTCGAACGGCTTCGTGACGTAGTCGTAGGCGCCGTCGCGCAGCGAGGCCACGGCGTCGGGCACGGTAGCGAACGCGGTCATCAGAATGACCGAGGTGCTCGGCGACTTCTGACGGAGGCGGCGGAAGATGGTCAGCCCGTCGACCTTCGGCAGGCGCACGTCGAGGATCGCGACGTCGAAGATGCGCTCGGCGACGACGGCGATCGCCTCTTCGCCGTCGCACGCCTCGGTGACCTTGTGGCCGGCATCCGTGAGCGCGTAGGCGAGGCTCAGGCGCGTCGCCTGATCGTCGTCGACGACGAGGATGTCGAGCGGCACCGAGTGACGCTGGGACGTCTCTCGGCCCCTCGGTCTTGCCAATCGTCCGGCCATCATCTTTGTGGTGTCCTCGCCCTCTCGCAGTGAAGCCGCCGGAGTCCCCGGTGAAAAAGTACCTGATGCCCCCGCGCTGACCACGCGGGGGGTTGTCGCAGGTCGATCGATCGCCGATCACGGAGCACGAACCGTGCGAGGAGCTGGTCTGCTGGTGCCGCGCTGCGGCGATGGGTCGTGCGGCGCGTACGCGCGACACCGCACCATGCCGTAACTCCCACCCTGGCTCGCGTCACCATCCCGTAGCACCGGAGCGCCGATCACCGCGATTTACGTCATGGCATGCCCTTCTCATGCTCCCTGGCCTGCATGGCAGTTGATGCGGCTGGGGTGGGAAACGGCGCAGGTCGCAGGTCGCAGCGCGTGGGGCGCGGGGGACGTCGCGTCGACGCCATGACGGGCATCGGCAACCGACGGCACTGGGAAGCATCGCTCCGCTTAGAGGTCGACCGCGCACTTCGATCGCGTATGCCCCTGTCGGTCTTGATGGTGGACGTCGACAATCTCAAGCTCGTGAACGATGCGCACGGTCACGGATGTGGCGACCGTGCGCTCGCGCTCGTGGCCGAGGTCCTCCGCGATACGTGCCGCTCGCGGGACGTCGCGGCGCGCTTCGGCGGCGACGAGCTCGCGCTCCTTCTGCCACGCACGCGCGCCTCCGAGGCCAAGGTGCTGGCCCAACGAATTCGCACCGAGCTCGCACGACGGCGTGAGCTGCTCGGTGCTCCGCTCGCTTCGCTCGTCTTCGTATCCGTCGGCATCGCCGATCTCGAAGCGGTCCCTACCGTCGGCCGCTTGTCCGACGCTGCGACTGCCGACTTGCTTTTCGAGTCTGCGGACCGCGCCCTCTACACGGCAAAGTCACGCGGTGGAGATCGGGTCGAGGTCATCGAGGTTCCGTGTATCTCCGGGGTCATTCGCCTCGACGAGCACCGAGCCGCCCGCAAGGGTCGCGTCAGCGCCTGAGCGGTTCGTTAACGACGAGGGGGAGGACAGCACCATGACACGGAAGATTCTCGTGCCGATCGACTTCAGCCCGTGCTCCGACGCAGCGCTCCGCCATGCGCTGACGATCGCCGACGAGAACGGCGCGGAGGTCGAGGTGCTCTACGTCTGGTCCGTCGACGAACCCGCCGCGACGCGCGGCGGGGCGATCTTCGCCGACACCCCGCAAGGGATCGCGATGGAGGAGCTGCTGAGCGCAGCCGAGTCCGACCATGCGCTACGCATCTGCGGGCGCCTCGAGTTCGGCGACGAGCCCTCGCGGGTCATCCTCGAGATCCTCGAGCGCGAGCGCTTCGACATGGTGGTCATGGGCGCCGAAGGCCAAGGCAGCAGCAGCAGCAGCGACGAGGCCAGCCGCGAAAGCAGCCGCGACGGCAACCGCGCGCCCGACAGCGGCCATGTCGCCGCGAGCGTCGTCAAGACCGCGCAGTGCAAGGTCATCACGACGCCGCCGCCCGCCCCTTCGTCGGTGAAGATCGTCGCCGCCTGAGAAAGCGGCTAATTTGTGGCGTGCTCGCCGCCCGAAGATCGCGCGCGCTCGTCGCCTGTGCGGCGTCGGTCGCGATCGTCGCGATCGTCGCGATCGCATGCGGGGCCCCGTCCGCCAATCGACGAACGACGGTTCCGACCGACCTCGCCGGCGCGATGCACGCGTACGCCGCAGATCCGGCGGTGGGCCGTCACGCGCTCGAGAACAGCATCGAAGCGGCGAGCGGGCCGCCCGTGCCTCTCGAGGTGGTCGGGACGGATCCGGCGGTCGGCGCGAGCCCCGATCGCGGGACCGGGAGCTATCGCGTGCCGTCGCTGCGCGCGGTCGGCGATCGACGGCGGATGTTCGCGAGCGGGGCCATCGACGACGTCGACGCACTGCTCGCGCCAGATCGCGCGGTGCCCCGACATCGCTTCGGCCTCGCGCTGGACGCGAAGGATCGCAAGGGGCTCCTCGTGTATCTGCGAGGGCTCTGACGACGCCCGCCGAGCGCGCGTTTTGTCCTTGAAATAGGTCGCATAATGCGGGTTTTTCGCTAGTCTGCCGCGTCGTGACCGGCCCTTCGAACGACGTGGATTGGACGACCGAGCGATGCCTCTCGCTCACGGACTTACTGATCGACGGCAAGCTCCTCGAGCTGGCGACGTCCCGCGCGCGTCAGTCCTTCGCAACCCGGCTCGCGCCGCGCCTGAACGAGAACGACGACCCCACGGAGCTCGCCGACTGGATCGTCGAGCAGCCCGAGGTCGTCGAGCTCCACGCCAGCGATGACGAGCTGCAGGCCGCCATCGACGCCGTTGCTGCGGACGAGCTCGACGAGAAGGATCCGGAAGCTGACGACGACGACGACGACGACGCGACCGGCGACGTCGCCGACGACGAAGCAGGCGAGGACGGCGGCGGCAGCTGAGCTCGAGCTTCTGGCCCGTCGCGCTGGCTCGAGGCGCGGTCGGCAGGGGTGGGTCGGTCAAAGAAAAAGGGAGCCCGCCGCGAGGCAGACTCCCTTTCGTGTTTCGCCTGCTCGGACGCGGTCAGGTCGAGGTCTCTTCGAACTCCGCGTCGATGACACCGCCGTCCTTCTTCTTGTCGCCGCCGCTCGTCGGCCCGGCGCCATCGCCGGGGCCGCCGTTGGTTCCGTTCACACCGCCGCCGTCGCCGCCAGGCGCAGCGTTCCCATACATCGAGCCCGCGAGGCGGTGCGCTTCCTTCTCGAGCTTGTCGAGGGCGTCCTTCACGAGCGCGTCGTCCTGCTTCTCGACCGCGGAGCGGCCTTCCTTGATGAGGCCCTCGAGCGACGTGACGTCCGCCGCCTGGAGCTTCTCCTTGTTCTCGGACATCATCTTCTCGAGCGTGTAGCAGAGGCTATCGAGCTTGTTCCTGCGCTCGATCTCCTCGCGACGGACCTTGTCCTCCGCCTCGTGCTCGGACGCTTCCTTCACCATGCGCTCGATCTCGCCTTCGTTGAGACCCGAGTTCGAGGTGACGGTGATCTTCTGATCCTTGCCGGTCGCCATGTCCTTGGCGTGGACGGAGAGGATGCCGTTCGCGTCGATGTCGAACGCGACCTCGACCTTCGGCACGCCACGCGGCGCCGGCATGATGCCGTCGAGGTGGAAGTTACCGAGCTTGCGGTTGTAGCGCGCCTCGGTGCGCTCGCCCTGGAGAACGACGACCTCGACGGACGGCTGGTTGTCCGTCGCCGTCGAGAAGATCTCCTTCTTCTGCGTCGGGATGGTGGTGTTGCGCGGGATCATGAAGGTCATGACGCCGCCGAGCGTCTCGACACCGAGCGAGAGCGGCGTGACGTCGAGAAGGACCATGTCCTTGACGTCGCCCGAGAGAACGCCGGCCTGGACGGCGGCGCCGATGGCGACGACCTCGTCCGGGTTCACGCCCTGATGCGGGTCCTTGCCGAAGAACTTCTTCACCGTCTCCTTGACGAGCGGGATGCGCGTCGAGCCACCGACGAGGACGACCTCGGCGATGTCCTTCGCGGTCTTCTTCGCGTCCTGAAGCGCCTTCTTGACGGGCTCCATGGAGCGCTCGATGAGCGGAGACATCATCTGCTCGAGCTTCGCGCGCGAGAGCTTCATGTCGAGGTGGACCGGACCGCCGGGTCCGACCGTGATGAACGGCAGGTTGATCGCCGTCTCCTGCGTCGAGGAGAGCTCGATCTTCGCCTTCTCGCCGGCCTCCTTGAGGCGCTGGAGGGCCATCTTGTCCTTCTGAAGGTCGATGCCCTGCGACTTCTTGAACTCGGCCGCCATCCAATCGATGATCAGGTTGTCGACGTCGTCGCCGCCGAGGTGCGTGTCGCCGTTGGTCGAGATGACCTGCACGACGTTGTCGCCGACCTCGAGGATCGAGATGTCGAACGTGCCGCCGCCGAAGTCGTAGACGGCGATGATCTCGTCCTTCTTCTTGTCGAGGCCGTACGCGAGCGCGGCCGCGGTCGGCTCGTTGACGATGCGCTTGACCTCGAGACCGGCGATCTTGCCGGCGTCCTTGGTGGCCTGGCGCTGCGCGTCGTTGAAGTACGCGGGCACGGTGATGACCGCCTCGGTGACCTTCTCGCCGAGATAATCCTCCGCCGCCTTCTTGAGCTTCTGGAGGATCTTCGCGCTGACCTCCTGCGGGCTGACCTTCTTGCCACGAACGTCGAACGACGTGTCGCCGTTGTCGGCCTTCACCGTGTGATACGGCATCCGCTTTGTCTCTTCGCCGACCTCTTCGAACCGGCGACCGATGAAGCGCTTGGCGCTGTAGATCGTGTTCTCCGGATTCGTCACCGCCTGGCGCTTGGCGATCTGACCAACGAGGACCTCGCCCTTGTCGTCGTACGCCACCACGCTCGGGGTGATGCGCGACCCTTCTTCGTTGACGATGACCTTGGGCTCACGGCCCTCCATGATCGCAACGCAGCTGTTCGTGGTTCCGAGGTCGATACCGATAATCTTCGCCATGGCGTTCTTGCCTCCGCGCGCGTGCTTGAAACGCGCCACATTCGCATTCGAGTCACGGACGGGGATTCGACGAGAGGCGTGAGACGCGCGCGCCATGATGGCTCGCGGCCGCGCGCCGCTACCTCGCCTTTTCCAGGCCGTGCTCCGAGTTAGTCGGAGCCAAGCTAATCACACGCGACGTGGCGTCAACGCCTTGCGGCACGGAACTTGATGGGTCGTGCGGCAAAGAATGCCTCCTGCGCGCAAAACGCATTTTGCACTTGTGCTTTCCGCCTCGCGTCTGCGGCGTTGTTCATGCCGCTTTCGTCGCCTTATTTCGGCGGGCCGCGCCACTTTCGTTGCAGCTCGAGCTCCTGCTCGACGAGCTTTCGGAGGCTCTGATCGGTGCGCGTCGGCATGTCGAAGTCTTCGCCCGCATGCTCGCTCGCCCCCGAACGGCTCGGCGAAGGCTCGGTGTTCGGCGGCGCGTCGTGCAGCGTCATGTCAGCCCCCGACGAGACCACGCCCATCGACGAGGGCGGCGAGAGCACGGTCGCCATCGACGGCATGGGCGCGAGAGGAGCGGGGACCATCCGACGGAGCGTGCGGTCCTCTTCGGCCTCGAAGGTCTGGACGACGGGCGCCGGCGCCTCCAGCGAGTCGCGCATGCTCCGGCGCGGCGGTCCCGCATACGACTCGTCGATGCGCCCGACCACCCGCATGACGTCGGTCGTGTCCTCCTCGCCGAGGCTCGCCATGACGTTCCACCAGTGCTCGAGCATCTCGCGTGCGTTCTGGAAGCGGTCCGACGGATCGCGCGCCAACGTCTTCGTCACGAACCAGTCGAGCAGCACGTTCTTCGGCATTCCCGGCATGCTCGAGACGGCGGGCGCCCGCTGCTCGGCCTTCATCTTGATGACGGCCTCGAGCGAGCGGCTCACGAACGGCAGGCGGCCCGTGAGCGTGCGGAAGATGACCACGCCGATCGCGTAGAGGTCGGCGGTGAAGCCCACCGTCTTCGCGCTGCGGAACTGCTCGGGCGCCATGTAGCCCATGCTGCCGATGAGGTGGTTTGTCGAGGTGAGGCCCGCGCTGTCACCGGTGATCTCGCGCAGCCGTGCCACGCCGAAGTCGATCAGCTTGACCGTCTCGTCGAAGCCCTCCACGTGGAGGAAGATGTTCGACGGCTTGATGTCGCGATGGATGATCTGCTGATCGTGGCAGTCACGAACGCCCACGAGGAGCTGCTCGATCCACCGCACCGCGAGGGGTAGCGCGACGGGTCCGTCTCGACGGAGCTTCGCGTCGAGCGTCTCGCCGTGGAGCCGTTCGAGGACCAGGAACGGCTGACCGCGCTCGAAGCCGAACCCCACGATG
>JAYTOQ010000874.1:0-2062 GCA_043747665.1 Polyangiaceae bacterium
TCGCTCCGCACCGGATCGCGCTGGATGCTCCGCTCGCTCCAGAGCATGAAGTCGCGTGGCTCGCAGGGCGAGCGCCTCAACGCCATCGTCGCCGCCACCATCGCGCGCCAGAAGAGCGGGCGTCCCGTCGTCGAGTGGGAGCGCGCGCGGCTCGACGAGCTCTATGGGTCGCGCACCGGCTACAACAAGGTCTCGCAGTACATGCAGACCGATCTGCTGACCGTGCAGCCCGATGACCCGATCGAGCTCGTCGCCGATCTCATGAGCTGGGAGCGCATCCGTCATGTCCCCGTCGAGGACGCCGAGGGCAAGCTCGTCGGCCTGGTGACGTCGCGCGCGGTGCTCCGGCACTTCGCGTCGCTCGCCAAGGCCCGACCCGCGACGGAAGGGACGAACGCGCCCGGCCCCGCCGCGAGAAGCGCCAGTGTCTCCGTCTCCGACATCATGCGCCGCGAGCTGCTCACCGTGACGCCCGACACGCTCACCGTCGACGCCATCGCCATCATGCGCAAGCAGCGCGTCGGCTGTCTCCCGGTGGTCCAGGACGGACACATCGTCGCGATGATCACCGAGGAGGACTTCATGGGCATCGCGGCGGAGTTGCTCGACGAGCGTATCGGTCAGGTCGATCCGCCCCACGAGCATCCCAAGAGCCGGAGGCGCCCGTGAGCGGTCCGCCGAGCGTACGCATCCCGCTCCCCATCGACGCGCGGGAGATCGGTCGCGTGCGCGGCGAGCTGCCGGGCGCGACGCTGATCGCCATCGCCGGCATCCACGGCAACGAACAGGCGGGAATTCACGGTGCGCGCCGCGTGATCGAGCGGCTCTCGCTTGACGACGTGAAGACGCGCGGCGAGCTCGTTGTGTTCGCCGGCAACGTCGGCGCGATGCGCATCGGCAAGCGCTACCTCGTTCGCGATCTCAATCGCGTGTGGACCGCGGCCAAGGTAGCCGACCTCGAGGCACGTGCCGCCAAGGTCGCGAGAGGCGAGGCCGAGGAGATCATCCTCGATGCCGAGGACCAGGAGCAGCTCGAGCTCCTCGCGGCCATCCGCGCCGTCATCGCGCGCGCGCGCGGCCCGGTGCACCTCGTCGACCTCCACACAACGAGCGCGCATGGCGTGCCGTTTGCGCTCTTCGGCGACACGCTCGCGCAGCGCGCGTTCGTCACGGCGCTGCCGCTGCCGATCATCATGGGCCTCGAGGAGCAGCTCGACGGCGTGCTGTCCTCGTACTTCACGCGTCAGGGCGTCATCACCTTCGCCGTGGAAGCGGGACAGCACTACGACGAGGGGTCCGTCGACAACGTCGAGGCGGTGCTCTTGCTCGCCGCGCAGGCCGCGGGTCTGTTCGGCACCGGCGCCGTCGCCGAGACGCGCGCCGCACACGCTCTCCTCGATAGCCGTCGTGGCGATCTCCCGCGCGTCATGGAGGTCGTGCGACGCCACGCC
This sequence comes from Polyangiaceae bacterium, assembly GCA_043747665.1. Taxonomy (GTDB): domain Bacteria; phylum Myxococcota_A; class Polyangia; order Polyangiales; family Polyangiaceae; genus Labilithrix. The sequence continues at coordinate 1,452 of JAYTOQ010000874.1, forward strand.
ATCGCGCCCGAAGACGCGTTCACGATGGAGCCCGGCTTCAAGAACCTCGATCACGCCAAGAATCAGCAGCTCCTCGCGCGTGATCGCAACGGCGAGATCCGCGCCCCGCACGACGGTCTCGTGATGCTGCCGCTCTATCAGCCGCAGGGCGACGACGGCTTCTTCTGGGGCCGCGCGGTGAGCACCGCCCGCATGCGCGCCTCACACGCGCTCCGCCAGCTGCACCTCGATCGCTTCCTCGATCTCCTTCCCGGCGTCGTGCGCGACAAGAGCGACCCGTCGCGGTTCATCGTCGATCGCTCGATCGGCCGTATTTACCCGCTCGGCGTGTTCCACATGCTCGGCTACCGGAAGATCCGGAACACCGAGAACGAGCTCACCGTCGAACGGCAGCCCGAGTAACGGGGGCCGCATCGCCGTTCTTCGCGTGGAAGCCGGAGCGCGCGGTCTCCGGCATCTCCTCGGGAAGCAGCGTGACCGAGAACGTCGTGCCTCGATCGGGCCGCGATTCGAACGAGAGCTCGCCACCGAGCTCGGCGACGAGGCGCTGGCTGATCGCGAGCCCGAGTCCGGTTCCGCTGCCGCTCGACTTGGTGGTGAAGAACGGATCG